>JAJTHD010000227.1 GCA_021297925.1 Lysobacteraceae bacterium | reverse complement strand
GTGCAGATCGGCGAATTGCCGACCGCCACCGTCGAGGAGATGCAGCCGAAGTTGTAGGTGCCGCGCGTGTCCTGCAGGAACGCGTTGAAAACGTCGTTGCGCTCCCAGTCGATACCGGCCTTCAGCTCGTGGTCGCCGAGGAACAGGTTACCCGCGAAGTAGGCGTTGTCCGTCGTGGTCTGCAGGACGTTGAAGTGGCGGCTGCGCTCGGTGCCGAACAGCACCGTGCGGGTGCCCCCGAGGACGCCCGGAGGCGCGGTGCCGCCGTTGATCTGCACGGTGACCTGCGGAAGGTTCGAGTTGTTCAGCGGGACGCTATCGTAGTCGCGGCGCGAGGCGCGGAACTCGGTGGAGAAGGTGTCCGACCAGTCGGCGAACCACTGGCCGACCAGCGACTCGAACGTCTTCTCCTGGGCATACCAGTGCGAGGACAGCGAGAGCGAACGGGTGCCGAAGCCCGGGAAGATCGGGGTCGACTCGTCGGTCTTGTTGTAGCGGATGTTGGCGCGATGGTTGTCCGAGATGTTCCAGTCGAGCTTCAGCAGGCGATCCTTGACGTCCAGGATCGTGTTGGCCGGAGGGGTCGTGCCGCCGATGTCCACGCCGTAGCGCGTCTGCATGATGTTGCGGATGGCATCCAGCTCGGTCTGCGTGATGAACACCTGGGTGCCCGAGCCGCCCAACGGAGAGAACTCGGTGCCGAGGCGGGTGGACTCGTAGTTCTCCGCCGAGGCGAAGAAGAACAGGCGGTCCTTCAGGATCGGCCCGCCCAGCGTGAAGCCCGAGGTCTTGTCCTGGCTCTTCGGCGGGGCGACGTAGCTGTCGGTCGCCGCGACGTAGCGGTCACCCGCCATCTTGTCGTTGCGGAAGACGTAGTAGACGCTGCCGCGGAAATCGTTCGTGCCCGACTTGGTGACGGCGTTGATGTTGGCGCCGGTGTAGCCGCGCTGGGCGACGTCGTAGTTCGAGATGTTGACCTGCACCTCTTCGATCGCGTCGATCGAGATCGGCTGCTTGGCCGTCGGCAGGCTGTTGGCCTCGAGACCGAAGGTGTCCGAGGTGTTCACGCCGTCGATGGTGATCGTGTTGAAGCGGGTGTTCTGGCCACCCGCCGAGATCTCGCCGCGTTCCTTGTCGGTCTGCGAGATGCGCGGGTCGAGGCGCGCGTAGTCCTGCAGGTTGCGCTGGATCGACGCGAAGGTGTCGAGCTGCTCGCGGGTCACCGTGGTGCCGGCGCCGACGGCGCTCGAGCTGAACGGCGAGTAGCCGACGTTTGCGGCTGTCACTTCGACCGCTTCGAGCGTGGTGGCGTCCTCGAAGCTGGCGTCGACCTGGGTGGTCTCGGCAAGCTGAAGGAACACGTTGTCGATCGTCTCGGTCTTGCCGTCCTTGGTGATGGTCACGCGGTACGGACCACCGACGCGGAGGCCGCGGGCGGCGTAACGACCGCTCGCGTCCGAGACGGCCTGGGAGGCGGTACCCGACGGCAGGTGCGTGATCGTGATCTGGGCACCGGAGACGGCGGCATCACCGGCACCGGTGACGCGACCGCCGATGTTGGCGGACGTGGTCTGGGCGAAGGCCGGCGCGGACGCGATGGCGATCGCGAGGCCGATGGCGAGCTGCGAGTAACGCACCTTGCTGCGGTAATTCATGTGGGAACCTGCTTGGGTGGGCATTTTTCGGAGACAAACGGTGGGCGGCCTCTCGGCCACCCTCCCGGAAACACGGGCGCATCCTGTCGTGGTCGCGAACGCCGGACCGTGGCTTCGCGGCTGTTGCCGGGCGCCCCGGACGACCGGGCCGGCTAACGACAGTTTAACAGCCTACCCCGGACGAATGACACGCCCATGACGGTCACGCCCTCACGTCTCGCCCACACATGGGACGCCCCGGGCCAGCGGCAGGGCCTACCCCGCGACAGGGAGGGCCAAGTAGCCCTTCACGCCGTCCAGGAACATCTGGACCGAGATGGCCACCAGCACCATGCCCATCAGGCGCTCCAGCGCCGCGAGGGCCCGGGGCCCCAGCAGCCGGTACAGCTTGGTGGCCGAGAACAGGATCACCGCGGTGGCCCCCCAGGCGATCAGGAGGGCCACGCTCCAGTCCATCAGGCGGTCGGGCTCCTTGGAGCCCATCAGCATGACCGCCGCCATGCCGGAGGGTCCGGCGACCAGCGGCACCGCCATCGGGACGATGAAGGGCTCGCCGTCCGGGGTGTCGCCGAAGATGCCCTCCGGGGAGGGAAAGATCATCTTCAGGCCGATCAGGAAGAGGATGATGCCGCCGGCGATGCTGACCGACTCCTGCCGCAGGCTGATGAACTCAAGGATGTAGCGGCCGAAGAACAGGAACAGGAACAGCACGCCGAGGGCGATCACCAGTTCCCGGGCCAGCACGATGCGGCGCCGGTGCTCGGGTACCGGCTTGAGCAGGCTCAGGAACACCGGGATGTTGCCCAGTGGGTCGAGGATCAGGAACAGCAGCATGGCCGCCGCGATGAGGGTGGTTTCCTGCATGGCTCAAGGCACCTCGGGCGCGGGGACATGGACCTGCCCGCGCAGCGCGGCGCCGGCCAGGGACAGCAGGTGGACGCAGGCCGACGCGTAGGCGGACGCCGACGGCACGCGCAGGGCCGCCTCGTCGACGAAAGCCCGGGCGCGGAGCGGGGTCCGCATCGGACCCGGCTGCAGGGCCGAGACCCGGACGGTCGAGGCCTCGGTCTCGTGATGGAGCATCCGCATCAGGGACACGTTCGCCTGCTGGGCGAGGCCATAGGCGCCCCAGTAGGCCCGCCCGGTGCGCACCGCGTCGTCGACGACGAAGACGACGGCGGCATCGGCCTCGCGGCGCATCGCCGGCAGGCAGGCCTGGGTCAGGAACCAGCGCGCCTGCAGGTTCACCTGCCACTGCCGGGCGAACTGCTCGGGCGGGGTGTTCTCCAAGGGCGTCAGGCCGGCGAAGTCGGCCGCGGCGTGCAGCAGGCCGTGCAACCCGCCCAGTTCCCGGGTGATGGTGTCGGCGAGCGTCTCGAAGTCGGCGGGATCGGCGCCGGCCAAGTCCATCGGGTAGAGCGCGGGCTCCGGGCCCAGCGCCTTGACCGCGTCGTACACGCGGTTGAGCTTCGGCACCTTCCGTCCGACCAGCACCACCGTGGCACCGGCCTGCGCGCAGGCGGTGGCGGCGGCCTGGCCGAAATCGCCATGGGCCCCGGTGACGACGACCACGCGGCCGGCCAGCGAACGCGCCGGCGCCGCGGGGAACGGGACGAATTCGCTCACGCCGCGCCCGCCTCGGCGACGATCCGGGCGAGTTCGCCGGAATCCGCGAGCTCGGCCACGATATCGGCGCCGCCGATCAGCTC
>JAJTHD010000293.1 GCA_021297925.1 Lysobacteraceae bacterium | reverse complement strand
GATCGCGGTGGTCCGCACGCGGGCGGCCTCGGCACTGGCGCGGTCGGCGAAGGGTCCGACCTTGACCCGCGTGCCCGGCTGGCCGTTCAGGACCGTGGGCTCGGTGTAGGCCCGGAGGCCGGCCGACGTCAGCCGGGCGACCAAGGCGTCCGCGTTGGCGCGCTGGCCGAAGCTGCCTGCGGTGATGCGGTAGTCCCCTGCCGCGACGGCGGCCGGAACGGCCGGCGCCGCCGCCACGGGGACCGGCTCAGGCGCAGATGTGGGCTCGGGCGCAGGCGACGGTGGCGTCGCCGTGGGAGCGGCCGGGGAGGCTGCAGGGGCGGCCGTCGACGGGGCCGCGCCGACCGGTGCCGGCGGCGCTGCGGCAGGCACCGCGGCATCGGCCGGTGCGGGCGCGGCGTCCAGCGCGTCCACGCGCGGGGCGACGGTGGCCGTGGCGTCGACGGTCGGCAGGGCGTTGGGATCGCCGGACGGCTCGCCGGCGACCGATGCAGGAGCGCCCGCCGGGGTCGGCAGGACCGGGCCACCGTTCAGCGGAATCTCGCGGGTGACGAACTCGCCGGCCGGGGCAGGCGGCGGCTCGATCGGCACGCCGGTGGCCTCGGCGGCGCCTTCGGGCTCGGGGCCGAGCACGATCATCGGCACGAAAATGACGGCCAGCGCACCCAGCACCAGCGCGCCGATCAACCGCTGCTTGACCTTGATGTCCATCGGGGACCCGCGGAAAAGGGACGGCGGATTATAGGGCCTCGATCCGCCAGGCCCCAGCGGGCCGGGGGATGGGGTTCAGGTCGGTGCGTTCGCGAGCACCGCCACCGTGTGGAAACTGCCGAACACGAGGACCCGCCCGCCCTCACCTGCCGCATCGCGCGCCGCCGAGAGCGCGTGATCGAGGGCCCCGTGGGCGTGGACCGTCGTCGCTCCGCCCGCACGGACACGAGCTTCGAGGGTCTCGACCGGCAGGCCCCGCGAGCCGGCGTCGGTGATCGGGCCAAGGTGCCAGGCGACGATGTGCGGCAGCAGCGCGGCCACGACGCCTTCGATGTCCTTGTCGCCGAGGGCCGAGAACACCGCCACCGTCGGCTTCGGGTTCGCCGCCAGCCACGCGGCGAGCTGGCGCGCACCCTGCGGGTTGTGGGCGACGTCCGCGACGACCTCGGGCGATTCGCCGATCACTTGCAGGCGGCCCGGCACGCGGGCCTCCGCCACGCCATGGGCGAAGGCCTCGTCGGGCATCGCCAGCGGCGACGCGCGCAGGGCGGCGACCGCAGCGGCGGCGTTGTCGACCTGCACGGGCGCAGCCAGCGCCGGGTACGGCAGGTCGAGCTGGAAGCCCGGCTCGCGCCACATCCAATGGTCGTCGAAGCGGTCGACGAGGTAGTCGCTGTGGCCGCGGATGGCGATGGTGCCCAGCGCGTAGGCACGGCGCAGCACGCTGCTGGGTGGGTCCTTCTCGCCGAACACGGCGATCTTCCCGGCGCGCAGGATGCCGGCCTTTTCCGCACCGATGCTCTCGCGGTCGGGGCCGAGGTAGTCCATGTGATCGAGGTCGACGGTGGTGATCACCGCCACGTCGGCGTCGACGAGGTTCGTCGCGTCGAGGCGGCCGCCCAGTCCCACTTCGAGGATCGCAAAGTCGAGCCCGGCGCGCTCGAAGAGGTCGAAGGCGGCCAGCGTGGCGTACTCGAAGTAGGTGATCGGCGTGTCGCCGCGGGCGGCGTCGATGCGCTCGAAGGCCCCGACGATCGCGTCGTCGGCCGCGTCGACGCCATCGATGCGGATCCGTTCGTTGAAGCGCCACAAATGCGGCGAGGTGTAGGTGCCGACGCGCAAGCCGGCCGCACGGGCGATCGCTTCGAGGAACGCGACCGTGCTGCCCTTTCCGTTGGTGCCGCCGACGGTGACCACGACCGGTGCGGGCTTCGGCGCGAGGCGCATGGCCCCGGCCACAGCGCGCACCCGTTCGAGGCCCATGGCGATGGCCTGCGGGTGCTGCTGCTGGATGCGGACCAGCCAATCGGCGAGGGGAAGCGGCATGGGTTCACGGGAGCGGAGCGGGCGTCCATTATCGCCGCTGCCCTCCCCTGTTCGCCGGAACCGCATGGCTTCGACCGCTCCGCCCCTGATCCTCGGCTCGATGCGCTTCGGCGACTGGGGCGCACGCCTCGCACCTGCCGAGGTGGCGCGCCTGCTGGCCGCCGCCCTCGACCTCGGCATCGACACGCTCGACCTCGCCGACATCTACGGTGGCCACACGACGAACGCGCTGGTCGGCGCCGCGCTGCGCCACGACCCGTCGCTGCGCGCCCGCCTGCATCTGCTGGCGAAGGTCGGCATCGTGATGCCCGAGAGCCCCGGCAACGGCCGGCGCGTGCAGCACTACGACCTCTCGCCCGCGCATCTGGAAGCCGCACTCGCTGCGAGCCTCCGCGACCTCGGCGTGGGGCGGGTCGACACCCTGATGCTGCATCGCTTCGACCCCGGCCTGGACGTCGATGCCGTCGCCGGCTGGCTCGCGGTGCACCGCGAACGCGACACCGTGCGCGACTTCGGGGTCTCGAACTTTCCCGCGGCTGCGCTGCCGCTGTTCACCGGGAAGCTCGCGCCGTCCAGCCACCAGATCGAACTCAGCCCCGCCGCGTCGCAGGCGCTCGACGACGGCACCCACGCCGCCAGCCGCGCCACCGGTGCCGAGGTTCAGGCCTGGTCGCCCCTCGGCGGCGGCGCCCTGCTGGCCGACAACGATCGCGGCCGAGCGCTGGACGCGATCGCCGGCGACTTCGGGCTCGACCGCGCCAGCCTGCTGTTGCGCTGGGTGGCCAGCCTGCCCGCCACCCGCGTCGTCTTGGGCACCACGCGCACGGATCGTCTCGTCGAGGCGGTTCGCGCCGTCGAGACGCCGCTGCCCGCCGATGCCTGGTACGCGGTGTGGCAGGCCGCGCGGGGCCGGCCGGTGCCTTGATCGGGGCGGGCTCGGGCGAGAGTGCAGCCCGAACCGGCCGTCAGGGTTGGCACCCCTGCGTGCGCCCCTGGCCGTCCAGCATGCTGAGCGTGTCGACGGTGTTCCACGTGCCCGGCACCCCACCAACGAAGCTGGCATTCACCGTGATCTCCGTCATTCGTGACTCGCCGAGGACCCGCTTAAGGGTGCCGACGCTCGTCCTCGCCGGCTCACCCCCCCGTGCGCAGAGGGGGCAAAACCCCGTCAGCTGCTGCAGCGGGATGGACAGCGCGCCTCGACCGCCCGGCAAGCTCTCCGCCACCAGGAACCGCGCCACGCCCCTCGCGTCGTACACGAAGGCCGAGTAGAACTCGTAGGGGCCCGGGCTCGTCAGCACCTGCGCGCTGTACCCCGTGCCGCTCCGCGCCGGATCGAAGTAATGCTGGCTGATGTCCGCCGGCGAGCCACCAATGGCCGGGCAACCGCGGCCCAGCGGGCTGAACGCCTCGCTGCCCATCTCGCCGTCCAGCGCGTAGCTGAAGGTGAAGGAATCCGGGCCCGTCGGCGTGGCGGTCGCTTTGCCCACCTCGGTCAGGAACCCGCTGGCGCCCAGCCACGTGCCGCGGTAGATCGTGCCCTGCCACAGCCCGTTCGCACCGGGCGCGGTGCCCTGCAGGTAGTACCAGGTCGGCGTCTGGTTCTGCAGATAGGTGTACCAGAGACCCGCCCACACGCCGTCCGCCGGGAAAAGGAACAGCCCGTGCCCGGACCGGCCGGTGTTGTAGTAGCCGCCCGGGCGAACCACCGGGGCCGTGCCACTCACCGTCGCCCGCACCACCACCGTCGCCGACGACGCCGTCATGTTCACCGGCGTGACGTACCAGCGGCCCGCCGCCGGGCTCGCCACCGTCACGCTCTCGTTCCCGCCCAGCGTGGTCCCGCTCGCCTGCGCCTGGTTCCGCGGCGGTGCAAGCCCGATCGACGGAACCGCACTTCCCGCCACCGGCGCCGGCACGCGGGCCAGGTACACGTCCACGTTCGATGCGCTCGTGGTCGTCACCGCCAGTTGCGTCGCCCCCGCCGGAACGTCGATGAACAACTGCTCATGACTGCCGTTTCCCGCCAGACGGAGCGTGCGGTCCTCGCCACTGACCAGGGCCAGCGCACTGCTGTCGTTC
>JAJTHD010000302.1 GCA_021297925.1 Lysobacteraceae bacterium | reverse complement strand
CGCTTCGCCGCGCACCCCGGAAAGCTCGCGACCTTCGACTGGCCGGTGACCCCGGAGGACGCCGAAGCTGCACTACACGACTTCATCGCGAAACGCCTGCCCCTGTTCGGCCGCTACCAGGACGCGATGTGGACCGGCGAGCCCTGGCTCTACCACTCGCGGATCAGCGCCGCCTTGAACCTCAAGCTGATCGACCCGCGGCGCGTCATCGCCGCAGCGATCACGGCGTGGGAGCAGGGCGGGGCGCCGCTGGCGGCCGTCGAGGGCTTCGTCCGGCAGGTGCTGGGCTGGCGCGAGTTCATCCGCGGCATGTACTGGCTGCGGATGCCGGCCTTCCTCGAGGACAACGCGCTCGACGCCCATGAGCCCCTGCCGGCCCTGTATTGGACCGGCGACACGGAGATGCGCTGCCTCGCCGAGGCGGTGGGGCAAACCCTCGAGCACGGCTACGCGCACCACATCCACCGCCTGATGGTGACCGGCCTGTTCGCCCAGCTGGTGGGCGTTGAGCCCAAGCGCGTGCACGAGTGGTACCTCGCCGTGTACGTCGACGCGGTCGAGTGGGTCGAACTGCCGAACGTGCTGGGCATGAGCCAGTACGCCGACGGCGGGAAGATGACCAGCAAGCCCTACGTCGCGAGCGGCAAGTACATCGAGCGCATGTCGAACTACTGCGCGCATTGCCCCTACGACCCGGCCAAGGCCACCGGCCCGAAGGCCTGCCCGTTCACCACGCTGTACTGGGACTTCCTCGACCGCCACCGCGAGCGCTTCGAGCGCCATCCGCGAACGGCCCTCCAGTGGAAGAACCTCGCCCGCAAGCCCGACGCCGAACTCGCCGCCATCCGCGAGGCCGCGGCCACGCTGCGCGCTCGCCTGCGCGCGGCACCGAACCCCGACCCCGCATCCCAGACGGGCCGCGTGCCCGAGGAGACGACCCCATGACTTCGACCTGCCTGATCACCGGCGGCTCCGGCGGCATCGCCCGCGCCCTCGCGGCCACGCTGCGCGCGCAGGGCTGGCGGGTCGCCCGCGCGGGGCGCGCCGTCGAAAAACTCGCCCCCGACGACGGCGACGTGCTGCTCGAAGCGAACGTCGCGACCGAGGCCGGTGCCGCCAAGGCGGTGGCCGAGGCGACCGCCGCGTTCGGCGCGGTGCCCGATGCGGTGGTGAACGCCGCCGGCGCGATCCTGCTGGCCGGCATCACCCGGACCAGCGAGGCGCAGTACCGCGACTGCCTCGCGGCCAACCTCGACACCGCTTTCTTTACCGCCAAGGCCTACGTCGCCGCGCTTCAGCAAGCCCAGAAGGACGGTGGCAGCGGGGCAGGGCGCCTGTTGATGTTCTCGTCGGTCGCCGCGGGCATCGGCGTCGGCAACCACGCCGCGATCGCCATGGCCAAGGGCGCGATCGAGGCGCTGGTGCGTTCGCTGGCCGCTGACCATTCGGCGATGGGCCTGCGCGTCAACGCCATCGCCTCCGGCCTGATGGCCACGCCGCTCACCGCCAAGCTCGTCGCCAACGAGGCCTCGAAGAAAGCGATCAGCGCGCAGTACCCGCTGGGCCGCCACGGCGAAGCCGAGGACGCCGCCGCACTCGCGGCCTTCCTGGTCGGCCCGGGCGGCGACTGGATCAACGGCCAGGTGATCGCGCTGGACGGCGGCTTCACCGCGGTGCGTCCGATGGTCAAGGTGGCCGGATGAGCCGTGCCCTCGTCTGGTTCCGCCGCGACCTGCGGCTGGACGATCACCCCGCGCTGCAGGCCGCCTTGAAGGCCGGCCACGCGCCGGTGCCGGTGTACATCCATGCCCCCGAGGAAGAGGCGCCGTGGGCGCCGGGTGCGGCCTCGCACGCGTGGCTCGATCGCTCGCTGCGCTCACTGCGCGAGGGGCTTCGCGCGATCGGCAGCGACTTGATCATCCGCAAGGGCCCGAGCACCGAGACGCTTCTGGCGCTAGCGAAGGAGTGCGAGGCCGAAGCGGTGTACTGGCACCGTCTCTACGAACCGGCGAGCATCGCCCGCGACACCACCACGAAGGCCGCGCTGAAGGCAAAGGGCCTGCACGCCGAGAGCCTCAATGGCGCGCTGCTGATCGAGCCCTGGGAGGTGAAGACCGGCAACGGCGACCCGTACCGGGTGTTCACGCCATTCTGGAAGAACGCGCGGCAGGCGCTGGACGGCAACACCACCCATGAGGCCCCGACGAGCCTTCCGGCGGTGCCGATCATCAACTCGCTCGATATCGATGCGCTCGGGCTTCGCCCCCACGCGCGTGAGGGCGACTGGGACCTCGGCTTCTGGCAGCACTGGCAACCCGGCGAAGCCGGCGCCGCGGACCTGCTCGAGGCCTTCATCGACGGCGCGCTGCACGGCTACAAGGAGCAGCGCAACTTCCCCGACCGCACCGGCACGTCGAAACTCTCGCCGCACCTGCACTTCGGCGAGATCTCGCCACGACGCATCGTCGCGGCCCTGCAGGCGGCGCGCGTCCCGGCGAAATCGCAGCCGGACCTCGACCACTACTTCTCGGAGCTGGGCTGGCGGGAATTCAGCCACCACCTGCTGTTCCACTTCCCGCACACCAGCGACGAGAACATGAACCCGCGGTTCGCGGAGTTCCGCTGGGCCGAGGTGGACGAGGGCCGTCTCGCCGCGTGGCAGCGCGGTCGCACGGGGGTGCCGATCGTCGATGCGGGCATGCGCGAGCTCTACGCCACCGGGTGGATGCACAACCGCGTGCGCATGGTGGTGGCGAGCTTCCTCACCAAGAACCTTCGCTACCACTGGATCCACGGCGCACGCTGGTTCTGGGACACGTTGGTCGATGCCAGCCTGCCCAACAACACGCAGGGCTGGCAGTGGACGGCCGGCACCGGCGCCGACGCCGCGCCGTACTTCCGGATCTTCAGCCCCGCGTCGCAGGCCGAGAAGTTCGATCCGAAGGGGGCCTACATCCAGCGCTGGGTGCCGGAGCTGGCCCGACTTCCGGCCGCGGCGCTCGCGGAGCCTTGGACCCACGGCGACCTGCTCGCCCGCCTAGCGCCCGGCTATCCGCGGAAACCCATCGTCGACCCCAAAGCCAGCCGCGCCGAGGCGCTGGCGGCGTACTCTGGCCCCAAGTCCTTGCCGGAGGAGTGAGCGGCGCGGCATCCTGACCCGGACGACGGGAGGGGACGATGGCGAGCGGGGACGAAGGCAAGGCAGGCGCCAAGGGCAGGGCCCGTTCGAACGGGCCGCATGCGGCCGGGGGGGGCGAGGCACCGCCGCGTCGGCGACGCCGCGACGCCATGTCGCGCGTCGACACGGCATGGCTGCGCATGGAGCGGTCGACCAACCTGATGATGATCACTTCGGTGATGATGCTGGAGACGCCCCTGGCGCTCGACCGGCTCAAGAAACTCATCAAGGATCGCTTCCTCGCCTATCCGCGGTTCCGCCAAAAGGTGGTCGAGACCGCGATGGGGCCGCACTGGGAAACCGACCCCGACTTCGACATCGACTGGCACGTCCGGCTGTCCGCGCTGCCGGGCCGCGGCGGCAAGCGCGAGCTGGAGCGTTTCGTCAGCCACATGGCGAGCACCCCGCTCGATCAGTCCAAGCCGCTCTGGCAGTTCCACCTCGTCGAGCGCTATGGCGGCGGCTCCGCGATCGTCTGCCGCATCCACCACTGCTACGCGGACGGCATTGCGCTGGTGCAGGTCCTGCTCTCGATGACCGACGTCGAGGCGGAACCCGCCAAGGCCGAGCCTTTGGTCAAACGCTGGCTCAAGAAGGAAGAGCACGCGAAGGTGGCCAAGCGCGTCGGGGTGATCGGCCGTTACGTCGAGATGGGCGAGAAAGTGCTCGAGAAGGGCATGGACTTCTACCGCGACCCGTCGCTGGCCGCCGTCGTCGCCAACGAAGGCGTCGAACTCGCCAAGGAACTCGCCTACGCGCTGTCGCTGCCGGACGATCCGCCGACGGTGCTCAAGACTCCGCTGGGCGTCAGCAAGCGCTGTGCATGGGCCGAGCCGCTGCGCCTGTCCGACGTGAAGGCGGTGGGCCGCGCGTTCCGTTGCACCGTCAACGACGTGCTGCTGGCGTCCGTGGCCGGCGCGCTGCGCACCTACCTGCTCGAGCGCGGCGAGGTACTGGACGGGCGCAATATCCGCGTGACCGTGCCGGTGAACCTGCGGCCGCTCGAGCACGCCAAGCAGCTTGGCAACCATTTCGGCCTG
>JAJTHD010000049.1 GCA_021297925.1 Lysobacteraceae bacterium | reverse complement strand
CGCCGCCAGCACGTCGATGATCGCCTCGTAATGCGCGGTGCGCTGTTCGGGTGTGTGGTTTGGCAGGGCCGGGTCCCACTCGACGCGACCATCGACGAAATCCATCACGTAGAACATCGAGCCGATCACCGCGTCATCGCTGCACAGCCAGCGCGGCGTGGCCACGGGAACTCGACCCTGCAGGGCTTGCAGCACGCGGAATTCGCGGTCGACGGCGTGCGCGGAGGCCAGCAACGCGCCCGGCGGCTTGCGGCGCAGCACGAGCGGGCCGGAGGCCGCATCGAGGCGATAAGTCGGGTTGCTCTGGCCACCCTTGAACTTCGTCGCTGTCAGCGGGCCGCGAAAGCCCGGCACGTTCGCTTCGAGCGCAAGGGCGAGCGCGGCCTCGTCGAGGGAGAGCGCGGTTTTCGTTCCGGCGCTGGCGTCAGTGCCCATCGCGCTTCCCCTTGAGCATGCCCTTGGCCAGCGAAGCGAGGTGCACTTCATCCGGGCCGTCGGCGAGGCGCAGGCAGCGCGCACCGGTGTAGGCGGCCGACAGGAAGGGGTCGGCGAGGCCGCCCGCGCCGTGGATCTGGATGGCGCGGTCGACCACCGCGCAGGCCATGCGCGGCGCGACGATCTTGATCATGCCGATGGCGTCCTTCGCGCCCTTGTTGCCCTTGGCGTCGAGCTGGGCGGCGGCATCGAGCGTCAGCAGGCGGGCCTGCTCGATCTCGCAGCGCGAGAGCGCGATCGCCTCCTGCACCATCCCCTGCGCGCCCAGCGGTTTGCCGAAGGCGATGCGCGACTGCGCGCGGGCCACCATCATTTCCAGCGCGCGCTGAGCCATGCCGATGGTGCGCATGCAGTGGTGGATGCGGCCGGGCCCGAGGCGCGCCTGCGCCAGGGCGAAGCCCTGGCCTTCGCCGCCGATCAGGTTCGCCACCGGCACGCGCACGCCGGTGAATTCCAGCTCGACGTGGCCGCCCGGCGCGTCGTCGTGGCCCAGCGCCTCCAGCGGTCGCACCACGCGCAGGCCGGGGGTGTCCATCGGCACCAGCACCATCGCGTGGCGCGCGTGCGGCTCGGCCTCGGGCGTGGTCACGCCCATGACGATGAGGATGCGGCAGCGCGGGTCGCCGGCGCCGGTGATCCACCATTTGCGGCCGTCGAGCACGTAGTGGTCGCCGTCGCGGCGGATGCGCAGGGCGATGTTGGTGGCGTCCGACGAGGCGACGTCGGGCTCGGTCATCGCGAAGGCCGAGCGGATCTCGCCGCGCAGCAGCGGGGCCAGCCATGCGGCCTTCTGCTCGGGCGTGCCGAAGTGGGCGAGCACCTCCATGTTGCCGGTGTCGGGCGCGTTGCAGTTGAACACCTCGCTGGCCCAGAGCACCCGGCCCATGCGCTCGGCCAGCGGCGCGTAGTCGAGGTTCGAAAGGCCGGCCCCATGCGTGGCATCGGGCAGGAACAGGTTCCACAGGCCGGCGGCCTTCGCTTCCGCCTTCAGCGTTTCGATGCGCGGGCACACCGTCCAGCGCGTGGCGGGGTCGGACTGCCACGCATGCACCTCGGCTTCGGCCGGCAGCACCCGTTCGGCCATGAAGGCGGCGAGCCGCGCGTCGAGGTCGCGGGCGCGGTCGGAGAAGGGGAAGAGCGGGCTCATCGGGGCTCCTTCAGAAGTGCGTCCAGAGCCGCCGGTCGTGCGCGAGGTGGGGCAGGGTGTTGAAGCTGCCGAAGCGCAGGCGTCCTTGGCGGGCGCTGAATTCATTGATCGACGCGTTGCGGATGGCGAGGTTCAGGTCGACGGCGCGCGTGGCCGGCACCTCGAGGGCCTGCTGAGCCAGCCGGGCGATGACGCCACCGGAGCTGACCACGAGGGCGGGGCCTTCGCTCGACGCCTGCACCGCGGCCGCGCCGGCGCGCGCCACGCGCTCGCCGAATACGCTCCAGCGTTCGGGCACGGCGTCCAGTTCGTCGTGCGCCCAGGCATGGATGGCGGCATGGAGCATCGGGCCGACCACCGTCGGATCATGCGAGCCCGCGCGGGCGCGCATGCCCGCGTCGGCGCGCTCGGCGAGGTAGGCGCGGATCACCGCGCCGTGGTCGAACTCGTTGAGGTCGGCGTCTTCCTCGGGCTCGGGCAGCGGGTGCCCGGCCTCGGCGAAGGCCCGGCGGATGGCTTCGAAGGTCTCGCGATGCCGGCGCATCGCGCCGACGCGCGCCCGGGCGAAGCCATGGGGTTCGCTGGCCAGCCAGGCGCCGAGGTGGCCGGCCTGCGTCCAGCCCAGCGGCGAGAGGCGGTCGTAGTCGTCGGTGCCGTAGCTGGCCTGGGCGTGGCGGACGAAGAGCAGGCTCATCGCGGGGCGGGGCCTTCGGGCCAGAATTCCTGCGCGAACATCGCACGGATCGGGGGGGCGCCGTCGAGGGGCGTGGCGACAAGTTCGATGCTGAGCACGTCGCGCTCCTCGATGCTCGCCTCCCCGAGGTAGTAGATGGCGTCGCCCTCGCGCACCTCGCGCAGCCGCACGGCCTGTGGCTGCCCGGACCGGTTGGTCGCGGTGGCCTCGATCCGCGCGGCCACGGCGACGGCCTCGGCGGCACGCCCTTTCCTGAGTGCGACGTTCAACAGCGCCCGATTGGACGAGCGCAGGATCCCCGCCTTCGCGGCGACGGCCGGCGACAGAGCGGTGGTCGGGATCGCGCTGAAGTGGAGGGTGTAGCCCTGCGAATGGACGCTGTTGCGGCCGCTGCCCAGCGTCAGGGAGGGGCGCGACGGCGTGGCCCCGGATGCCGTGGCCGGGGATGGCGTCGGGGTCGCGGCCGTCGCGAGGAGCGCGGCCAGCGCCACCGCCGGAAGGACGGGCATGGGAGGCTCCGGATTCGGATTCAGTCGTTCGCCGCGGAGAGTTCCGCGCCGCGGATGCGCGCCGCGTGAACCGCGGCGGCGACCAGTGGCGTGAAGCCGCCGGCCGCGAACGCGTCGAGCGCCGCCTGCGTGGTGCCGTTCGGCGAGGTCACCCGCTGCCGCAGCGTGGTCGCGGACTCGCCGCTTTCCTTGAGCATCCGGGCGGCACCGGCGATCGTCTCGACCACGAGCGTGCGCGCCGCGTCGGGCGGCAGGCCCTCGGCCTCGGCGGCGGCCTGCATGGCTTCGGCCAGCAGGAACAGGTAGGCCGGGCCGCTGCCCGAGGCCGCGGTGACGGCGTCCATCAGGGCTTCGTCATCGATCCAGACGGTCTCGCCGGCCGGGCGCAGCAGCCGGTCGGCCAGGGCGCGCTGGTCCGCCGAGGTCGCGGGCGTGGCGTAGAGGCCGGTGACCCCGGCGCCGAGCAGGGCCGGCGTGTTCGGCATGGTCCGCACGGCGGCCAGGCCGCCGCCCAGCCAGCGGTCGAGTTGGGCGCTGGTGATGCCCGCGGCGATCGAGACCACCAGCGGGCGCCGCGACTGCGCGAGCGGGGCGAGTGCCTCGCAGACGCCGCGCAGCACCTGCGGCTTGGTCGCCAGCACCCAGACATCGGCCTTCGCGGCGGCGGCGGCGTTGTCCTCGGTGGTGGCCACGCCGAATTCGGCGGCGAGTCCCTCGCGGTTCGGCGCGTAGGGTTCGCTGACGTGGATGGCCGCGGCCGGGGTGCCGCCGCGCACCATGCCGCCGATCAGGGCGCGGGCCATGTTGCCGCCGCCGATGAAGGCGACGG
>JAJTHD010000185.1 GCA_021297925.1 Lysobacteraceae bacterium | reverse complement strand
GCTCTGCGCCGCGGCCAGCGCCGCGAAATCCGCGCCCTCCGCGCGGGCCTGCGCGGCGATGCCTTCCGCCTTGGCACGGGCCGCCTCCACGGCGGCGTCATCCGCGCCCGCGGGGAGGGAGACGAGGATGTGGGCGGCAACGCGTTCTTCCTCGGTGCCGAAGCGGGAACGTTCGGCCTCGTAACGGGCTCGGAGCGCCTCTTCGGTCGGCTCCGAAGGCATGGGCAACGCCGACGCGTCAAGCTCGACCCAGGACATCGCCACCGACTCCTGGGTGGAGTAGCGGGGCGCGTTCGAGCGATGCCATGCCGCCAGCTCGTCCTCCGTCGGGGCCGGCGAGGCCTCCGCCGGCGGGGTCACTTCGACGAATTGGATGTCGCGGGTTTCGCCCTGGAGCTTGAGCAGGTGGTCGAGTTCCGCGTCGCCCACGAGACCGCTGGCCTGGACGGCGTCGGGCATCGCACCGATGAGCAGGCCGCCAGCGATGAGCGCCTCGAACGACGCCGCCGTCAGGCCCCGGCTTTGCAACCAGATGCGGTAGGCATCGTCGCCGATGTACGTGCCGTCCTGCGTGATGCCCTCAACGTCGAGGATGGCCTTGCGGATCTGCTCGGGGCTTACCGCGATCCCGTCGCGCCGGGCGGCGATCTCGAGCACCTTCTCGTCGATCATCGAGTCGAGCACCTCGCGCTTCGTCTCGACCGACTCCATGCGGACGGCGTCGTAGTTGTCGCCGGCGCTGGCCCGCACCTGCTGGCGGAAGCGGTCGAAGCGCTGGCGGAACTCGCGCTGGTCGATCTCGTGGGTCTCCCACACCGTGGCGCGGGCGATACGGCCCAGGGCCCCCTCGCCCGGAGCGTCTCGCCACCACGACGGCGGCGAGTCCAGCTTGGCCGCATAGGTCGGGATGTGGGTCTGGAGGTAGCTTTCGATGCCGAAGAAGGACATCGCGAACACGATCAGGATGACGATCGTCCAAGCGACCCATCCGGTGGTGAACTTGCGGAACGTCTGCAGCATGGTGACGGCGATTCCCAGGTGGACCGGAAAAAGCAAAGGCGCCTCGCGGCGCCTTTGCTGGAATAGTGGCGGAGTGGACGGGACTCGAACCCGCGACCCCCGGCGTGACAGGCCAGTATTCTAACCGACTGAACTACCACTCCGCCGAAACATGGTGGGTGCTGAGGGTTTCGAACCCCCGACCCTCGCCTTGTAAGGGCGACGCTCTACCGCTGAGCTAAGCACCCCGGCGAGCCGACTTCGTCAGTTTACTGCATCCTTGAGCGCTTTGCCAGCCTTGAACGCCGGGGACTTCGACGCCTTGATCTTGATGGTGGCGCCCGTCTGCGGATTGCGGCCCTGACGGGCGGCGCGCTTGCGGACCGAGAAGGTGCCGAAGCCGACGAGCGTGACCGTGTCGCCCTTCTTGAGGGCCTTCTTGATCACCTCGACGACGGCGTCGACGGCGCGACCGGCGTCGGCCTTCGACAGCTCGGCGGAATCAGCGACGGCGTTGACGAAATCAGACTTGTTCATTCTCGACTCCCTGAGCGGGTGGACCCGCGGATTGTTCTGCCGGCGCGCCGGATGGCCGCCAGCCGGATTCAGCCACACGACGAGAACGCCGCGGCTGCGGCTCGTTATACCAGCGCCCCCACA
Organism: Lysobacteraceae bacterium; assembly: GCA_021297925.1. Classification (GTDB taxonomy): domain Bacteria; phylum Pseudomonadota; class Gammaproteobacteria; order Xanthomonadales; family Xanthomonadaceae; genus Silanimonas. The sequence continues at coordinate 1,898 of JAJTHD010000185.1, read as the reverse complement.
CACCCGCAATACGCGAAACGCAGCAGCGGCGCGGGTTCCAGCGCCTCGCGAGGCCTGTTTCGAGGCCTCGGCGCCACTCAGTGGGCCCGGCCTGCGCCAGCCCCTTTCGACGACGGACGCGCCTTCGGCTTGCGACCGCCAGGGGTCGCCGCCTTCGGGCCTTCGGCAGCCACGGCACGCGGCGGCCCCAAGGGCTTTTCCAGCGCGCGGTCGAGCACCTCGTCGATCCACTTCACGGGGATGATCTCGAGCCCGTTCGCCACCGAGGCCGGCAGGTCGGCGAGGTCCTTGCGGTTCTCCTCCGGGATCAGGACCGTCCGGATCCCACCCCGCAGGGCGGCGAGCAGCTTCTCCTTGAGACCGCCGATCGGCAGCACCCTGCCGCGCAGGGTGATCTCGCCGGTCATGGCCACGTCGGCGCGCACCGGCACCTTGGTCAGGGCGGAGACCAGCGCGGTGACCATGCCGATGCCGGCGCTGGGACCGTCCTTGGGCGTCGCTCCCTCCGGGACGTGAACGTGGGTGTCGAACTTCTGGTGGAACTCCGGATCGATGCCGAACGCGACGCTGCGCGAACGCACCACGGTGTACGCCGCCTTCACGGATTCCTGCATTACCTCTCCAAGCTGGCCGGTCAGCATCAACTGCCCCTTCCCGGGCGACAGGCTGGCTTCGATCTGCAGGAGGTCGCCGCCGACTTCCGTCCACGCGAGCCCGGTGACGAGGCCGACCTCGTTCTGCGCTTCGGCGCGACCGAAGTCGTACTTGCGCACGCCGAGGTACTTGTCGAGGTTCCGGGCGTCGACCTTGATGGCCTTGCGCGTCGCGGCCTTGCCGGCCTTCTTCGATGCCGGCAGCGGGCCCGCCAGCGCGATCTCCTTCACCACCTTGCGGCAGATCTTGGCGATCTCGCGCTCGAGGCTGCGGACGCCGGATTCGCGGGTGTAGTAGCGCACGATGTCCTGCAGGGCCTCCGCCACCACGACGAGTTCGCCCTCCTTCAGACCATTGGCCTTCAACTGCTTCGGCAACAGGTAGCGCGTCGCGATGTTGAGTTTCTCCTCCTCGGTGTAACCGGGGATGCGGATGATCTCCATGCGGTCGAGCAGCGGGCCGGGGATGTTCAGCGAATTCGACGTCGCGATGAACATCACCTCGGAGAGGTCCAGGTCAACCTCCAGGTAATGGTCGTTGAAGCTATGGTTCTGCTCCGGATCGAGCACCTCCAGCAACGCCGACGAAGGATCGCCGCGGAAGTCCATCGACATCTTGTCGATCTCGTCGAGCACGAACAGCGGGTTCTTCGAGCCGATCTTGTTGAGGTTCTGCACGATGCGCCCGGGCATCGAACCGATGTAGGTGCGGCGATGGCCGCGGATCTCGGCCTCGTCGCGCACGCCACCCAGCGACATGCGCACGAACTTGCGGTTCGTGGCCTTGGCGATGCTCTGGCCCAGCGAGGTCTTGCCCACGCCGGGCGGACCGACGAGGCAGAGGATCGGCCCCTTCATCTTCGCCACGCGCGACTGCACCGCGAGGTACTCGAGGATCCGCTCCTTGACCTTCTCGAGGCCGAAATGGTCGGTGTCGAGCACCTGCTGGGCGGCCTTGAGGTCCTTGCGGACCTTGCTCCGCCTCTTCCACGGCACGCCGACGAGCCAGTCGATGTAGTTGCGCACGACCGTGGCTTCCGCCGACATCGGCGACATCTGCTTGAGCTTGTTGAGCTCGGCCTTGGCCTTGGCTTCGACCGGCTTGGGCATGCAGGCCCTGGCGATCTTCTTCGCCAGCTCGTCGACCTCGCTCGTGCCTTCCTCGCCATCCCCCAGCTCCTTCTGGATGGCCTTCATCTGCTCGTTGCGGTAGTACTCCCGCTGGCTCTTTTCCATCTGCGACTT
>JAJTHD010000125.1 GCA_021297925.1 Lysobacteraceae bacterium | reverse complement strand
GGGCGTTCTGCCGGATCGCGTCGATGTACTGCTGCTCGACGCCGGTGCGCTTGAGCGCCTGCGACAGGGCGCTCATAGCCTGCCGGATGGCGCGGTTGAGAAAAGTCGCCGCGTAGTCGAGCGCGATCACGTCCTTGTAGGTCTCGATCAGCGTCTCGGCGGTGCTCGATCCCGGCACGGCGTTGGCGACCGACAGCATCTTGTAGACCGGCTCGGTGGTGTTGTTGACGAAGCCGATGTCGGCCGGCGTCTGCGGGCTGCGCGTGGCAATGTTGTCGGACATGCGGCGCAGCCGCTCCGACACCAGGCGCGTGAAGGGCTTGACCGAGACGGTGGCGCGCGTCGGGTTCAGGCACTCGGCGGGCTCGTCGCAGACATACACCTCGATGTCGACGTTGCCCTCCGTCGCCGAGGCGCCGCGGCCGAGCAGCAGATCACGCAGACCGACGATGGTGGGCTCGGCGTAGCGGGGGGTTGCTCCGCTGCCGTCGTCGGCGGGCGGATACAGGATCACGGTGCCGATCACGCTCATGATCAGCTCCTTCTCCTGCTGGCTGATGCTGCCGCCCACCTGATTGAGCGCGAGCCAGGTGACGTTGCCCTTCACGAAGGTGGCGTTGCGCACGTTGGGGTCGGCGCTGTTGGCGGCGGTCTTCACGACGGCCGGTGCGTTGGTGGCGCAGGTGAGCCGAGCCTCGGCCCGGTCGGAGACGCTGCCGAGGTACTGGGAGATGTTGGCGCAACCGCTCATCACCGAGTTGTCGTACTCGCCCACCACGCCGTTCACCAACGCCTGCGCGGCCTCGCAGGAGTTGATGTTCATCGCGTTGATCTTGTTGATCTGGTCCTGCAGCTCGGTCAGCAGCTTGTCGATGTCGGGCGAGATGGACTGCAGCGCCAGCTTGAAGGCGTAGCCCGTGGCGTTGGCGCCGATGTTCTGCAGTAGCGCGATGAACTGCTGCTTGTTGATGAAGGAGAACGCGCCGCCGTAGATGTCGATGCCGCCGCAGCCGGCCCGCAGGCTGGGCAGCTGCACGGTGGCCAGCGGATAGTTGCGGCCCGGGGCGCGCATCATCAGGCTGCCGCCGGTGTAGAGGTTCATGGCCTGGCCGCGGAAAGCCCCCGGGGACGTCACATTGCCCAGCACCCCCAGGTCGTTGAACATCGCCTGCATCTCGGCGTTCAGGTCGGCGGGGTGACTCACCAGCGGTGTGGTGGCCAACGTCACGGCGAGCAGGCCGGCGATCAGGCGCTTGCCGAGGTGTCGGGCCGGGCGGTGGTTCGGGCGGCGTGCCATGGTCGGTTCCTCAGGGCTGGCGGGCGCTGGCGGGGGCGTCTTGGGCGAGTGCGGCGATCCGCTCGACGAGGTCCGTCATCGACATCACGCCGAAGCCCACCGGGACGATCTGGCGGGTGGTGGGCGCGGTGAGGTAGAGCGCCGGCACCGCCGTCGCATTCAGGCGCGCGGCCATGCCGTTGTCGGGCCGGGCGTTCGGGTACTCGGGGATGGCACGGCCGTCCATGCTGATCGCAAGCACGGTGAACCCGAACTCCTCCTCGAAGCGCTTCAGGATCGGCGCGAAGCGGTGGCAATGCGGGCAGTCGCCGCGGAACACGAAGATGAGCCCGTGAGTGGCGGCCAGGCTCTTGATGGTCTGCGCCTGCCGCTCGCGCTGCTGCTCGTCGAAGACGTTGATCGCCATCGCGTTGGTGGGCCGTCCGCTCAGGCCGTAGTCGAGATCGGGCACGGTCCACACCAGGCGCTGCCAGCGCTCGGCGAAGTGCTCGGATTTGTTCATCACCATGCGCTGGTAGCGCATGTAGGCCGTGAGGTTGACGTCGGTGGGGTTCATGACGGCAACGCGCTTCAGGTCCTCCAGGCGCTTCTGCATCGCCTCGAACTCGACCAGTTCGCGCGGTGGCTTCGGTGCCGGCGGTGCCGGCCGTGGGGCTGCAGCGGCTGGGTCCCGGTACCAGAACCAACCTTCGCGATTACGAAGCCAGTACGCGGCGTCATCTGGGTCGGCGGCGACCGCCTTCGTGTCGTCGTTCGCGCCTTGCGCCCACGACGGGGCGATTGGAAGCGCCGCGGCCATGACCAGGAGGGCCGCGGCGATTCGCGCGGTCCTGCAGGTCGTCGGAGGCTTCGCACGCATCTACCGCTTCTCCGGAAAACTGCCGTCCCGGCAGAAGCTCACCTGCCAGCGCAGTTCCTGATCGGCGCGCTTGCCTTGCTCCAGTACGTCGCGCTGGCGCGTGGTGACCTCGAGCCGCGCGCAACCGGGCTGCGGCAGGGCGTGCAGCGTCTGCACGTCGATCTCGATCAGCGTGGTGGCATCGAATCGGCGACGCATGTAGTCGGCGCCGGGACCGGTGAGCACCCCATGCGCGGCGCCACGCTCGGCGGCGAGCGCCAGCAGGGGCTTGATCTCCGAGACCGGGATGCGCTGCGTCGTCTGTGCATGCCCTGGCATGGCGAGCAGTGCGCCGAGCAGGACCGCGGCGAGCGCGTGGCGACGCCTTGGGACGGACCGGATGGCAGCGATGGAGGTCATGGACCGAAGTAGCTGTTGACCTTCTGCTGCGCGCGCTGCTGCACGTCGCCGAGGTTCGGCAGCGTGGGCGCGATCTCCGCATAGAACTCGCTCAGGTCCATGCGCGAGAAGTCCAGCGCCTGTAGCTGCGCAAGTGCGAAGCCGCTGCAGTCGGGGCCCTGGGCGCCGCCCCAGCCACGGCCGAGTTGCGCGCGACCCTGTTCGTTGATGATGCGTGAAAGGCGCGAGTTGAAGCAGCAGTAGGTCTCGGTGGTCTCGATGCAGGTGCGGATGATCGGCAGTCGCATCGAGCAGTAGCTGCCGACACCGTGGCAGAGGCGGTTATCGCGCTTCATCGCGAGGACCTGCTCGGCGTCCTCGCAAGACAGCAGTCCGGAGAGCTGGATCGCGAGCATCGCGAGGGTCCACGGGCCCGACACCAGCGAGGTCACAAAGGAGCCTACCGACAGGTCGCCGGCGATCAGTCCGGCGAGCGCCGAGGAGCCGCCGCCGGCGCCGAAGAGCGCCTCGAAGCCCGCGATCACGAGGTCGGGCG
>JAJTHD010000122.1 GCA_021297925.1 Lysobacteraceae bacterium | reverse complement strand
TCAAGGTGTCGGCGCGTCGAACTCCAGGTTGTCGATCAGGCGGGTGCGGCCCAGCCGTGCCGCCACAAGGCCGACCAGCCCGGGTTCGTTGGCCCCACCGGGCAATGACAGGTCGGCGCGGCGGATCACCGCGTAGTCGACGTCGAAACCGGCGGCCGACAGGCGCTCGCCCGCTTCTTCCTCGATGCCGACGAGCGGAAGGCCCTGCGCCGCCTGCTCGCGCATCGTCCGCAGGTTGTGGATGATCTCCACGGCCTGCGACCGCTCGGACGGCGAGAGGTACTGGTTGCGGGAGCTCATCGCGAGGCCGTCGGCCTCGCGGACGGTCGCTCCCGGCACGATGTCGATCGCGAAGGCAAGGTCCTTGGCGAAGTGGCGGATCACCTGCAATTGCTGGTAGTCCTTGCGCCCGAAGATCGCGACGTCGGGATGGACCATGTTGAACAGGCGGGCGACGACCGTCGCCACGCCGTCGAAATGCCCGGGCCGATGCGCGCCCTCGAGGATGTCGGCGAGGCCCGGCACGCGGATGCGCACGGCGGATTCGGCGCCGAGCGGATACATGGTCTCGACGGACGGAAGGAACAGCAGGTCGCAGCCGCTGCGGGCCAAGCCTTCGGCGTCCTGTTCGGGCGTCCGGGGGTAGCGCGAGAAATCCTCGTTCGGACCGAACTGCGTGGGGTTCACGAACACGCTGGCCACGACCCGGTCGGCGTTGTTGCGGGCAAGCTCGACGAGCGAATGGTGCCCCGCGTGCAGGTTGCCCATGGTGGGGACCAGCGCGATGCGCTGGCCCTGGTCACGCCAGGCGGCGAGATGCGCGCGGAGTTCGGCGACGGTGCGGACGGTGCGGATCATGCGTAGGCGTGCTCGGGGCCGGGGAAGCGCCGCTCGCGGACCGCGGCAGCGTAGGCGCGAACGGCGCCGGCCACGGAACCGCCCTCGGCGAGGAAATCCTTGACGAAACGCGGCCGTCGGGCGCCGCCGATGCCGAGCAGGTCGTGCAGCACGAGGATCTGCCCGTCGCAGCCGGCGCCGGCCCCGATGCCGATCGTGGGCAGCGCGGCCTCCGCCGTGATCGCCGAGGCCAGCCCGGACGGCACGCATTCGAGCACCAGCGCGCTCGCGCCGGCGTCCGCGACCGCGTGGGCGTCTCGCCGGAGCTGCTCGGCGGCCGCAGCCTCGCGACCCTGCACGCGGTAGCCGCCGAGGCGATGCACCGACTGCGGCGTGAGGCCGAGATGGGCACACACGGGAATCTCGCGATCGACGAGGAAACGGATCGTATCGAGCTTGTGGCCCGCTCCCTCCACCTTGACCATCGCCGCCCTCCCCTCCTGCAGGAAGCGCAGCGAGGCCTCCAGCGCGCGCGCCGGCGTGGCGTCGGCACCAAACGGCAGGTCCGCGACGAGCAGCGCGCCCTTCAACCCGCGCGCAACGGCGGCGCAGTGGTAGGTGATCTGGTCGACGGTCACCGGCAGCGTACTGCCGTGGCCCTGGACCACCATGCCGAGCGAGTCGCCGACGAGCACGACGTCGACGCCTTCGGCGTCCAGAACCGAGGCGAACGCGGCGTCGTAGGCCGTGAGGGCGACGATGGGGCGCCCCTCGCGCTTGAAGCGGACGAGGTCGGGCACGGTGACCGCCGGGCGAGGCGGCGGAGCTTCGGCGGCGTACATCGGGGACGTCGGGGGCCGTTCGGGCGGGGGCCTAAGGTATCGCCTCGACGCCCGAGCGATCCAGCGCATCGCGCAGGGCGTCGAGACGACCATGCCGGCCGAGTTCGAGGTCGGGGGCGAGATCGGCCCACGGCACGATGACGAAGGCGCGTTCGTGCGCGCGCGGGTGCGGCAGGACGAGCCGGGGCGTATCGAACACCATGCCGTCGACCGCGAGCAGGTCGAGATCGAGGGGACGCGGCCCCCAGCGCGTCTCCCCGGACCGATCCCGCCCCGCGGCGCGCTCGAGCGCGAGCAGCGCATCGAGGAGTTCGACGGGTTCGAGGGTGGTGTCGAGGGCCACCACCGCATTGAGGAACGGCGGCTGGTCGGTGACGCCCCAGGCCGCCGTGCGGTAGCGGCGGGACACGGCGATGACCTCGATGCCGGGCGCCGCGCGGAGTCCGGCGATCGCCGATGCAAAGGCGGCATCGACGTCGCCGAGGTTGCCCCCCAGTCCCACCCAGGCCCGGCGGGCCGTCCGCTCGGCCTGCATGTCAATCGGAGGCGGGTGCACCACCGCCGCCGCGGCGGGGACGACGCCGACGGCGGCGTCCGGGGCCGGATGTCTCCCCGCCTTCCGCCGGCCGTTCGTCGTCGTGGTCGGAGAGCGGCAGCGCATCGACGTGGGCGGCCGGCGCACCCGGCGACGGCCCTTGCGCGTCGCGCCAGAACATCAGGTCGGCGCCGAGCTCGGGCGCCACGCGGGCGCGGAGTTCGAGGAAATCGAAGGCGGCACGGAAGCGCGGATGGGCCAGGAGGCGGAACACCCGCTTCTTCTGCCGCAGCGTGAAGCGCGACTGCAGCATCCAGATCTCCTGCATCGGCAGGGAGAAGCGCCGCGGCAGAGCGATGCGATGGGCCTGGTGCAGGGTGACGCGATCGGCGGCGCGCTGCTGCGCCACGGCCGGATCGAGCCCTTGCGCCTGCAGGCGCGCCAGTTCCCGGCAGTAGGCCGGCCAGAGCAGCACCGCGTACAGGAAGGCCGGCGTGACCGGCCGGTCGTCCGCGATGCGGGCGTCCGTGTTGCGAAGGCCGTCAAGGACCATCGCGCGCAGGGAGCCGCTGCGGTTGGTGCGGAGCGCCTCGGCGGTCTCGGGCAGCAGGGCGGCAAGCAGCTGGTGACGCTCGAGGCCGAGGAAGCTCTGCTCCGCGTGACCGGCGAGGAACAGCTTCAGGGACTCGTCGAACAGGCGGGCGGGGGCCGCACCGGCGATCAACGGAGCCAGTCCCGGCATCGGATCGGCGGCGCTCGGGTCGATGTCGAAACCGAGCTTCGCGGCCAGGCGGACGGCGCGGAGCATACGCACCGGGTCCTCGCGATAACGCTTCTCCGGGTCGCCGATCAGGCGCAACCGCCGCGCCACCACGTCGGCATGGCCGCCCACGTAGTCGCGGACCGAGAAATCCTCGATCGCGTAGTAAAGGGCGTTCACGGTGAAATCGCGCCGGACCGCGTCGTCCTCGATGGTGCCGTAGACGTTGTCGCGGAGCAGGCGGCCGCCGTCCTCGGTCGCGCGGTCGCCGCTGCCGTCGTCGTCGTTGGCGCGGAACGTCGCGACCTCGATGATCTCGCGGCCGAACACCACGTGGGCGAGCCGGAACCGCCGGCCGATCAGGCGGCAATTGCGGAACACCTCACGCACCTGCTCCGGAGTCGCGTCGGTCGCGACGTCGAAATCCTTCGGCTGCCGGCCGGCGAGGAGGTCGCGGACCGCGCCACCGACGAGATACGCGTGGAACCCGGCATCGCGCAGGCCGTAGAGGACCTTCAGGGCCGCCGGGCTGACGTTCCGTCGTGAAATGGGATGCGCCTCGCGCGGGATCACCAGCGGCTGGACGGGGACGGCGGGTTCGGACATGAGTGGAGGCAGCGACCTTGCGGTGACGCGGAGCGTCGGGGCTTGTGCGAAAAGCGGGCAATCCGTTATCGTACTGGACTCGCAGGACGCGACCAACTCCGCTCCCTTCGTCTAGAGGCCTAGGACGTGGCCCTCTCAAGGCTAAAACACGGGTTCGAATCCCGTAGAGAGCGCCAATTCCCGACAACGCCCGGCATGCCGGGCGTTGTCGTTTGCGGCCCCGTGCGCCTCCCGGCGCTACGCTAGGCCCACCTCGACCGCCCGCGAACGCCCATGCCCTTCGTCGTCACCGAGAACTGCATCCGCTGCAAGTACACCGACTGCGTCGAGGTCTGTCCCGTCGACTGCTTCCACGAGGGCCCGAACTTCCTCGTGATCGATCCGGACGAGTGCATCGACTGCACGCTGTGCGAACCGGAATGCCCCGCGAAGGCGATCTACCCCGAGGACGACGTCCCCGCCGGGCAGGAGGGCATGATCGCCCTCAACAAGGAACTGGCCGCGCAGTGGCCGGTCATCACCACGCGGAAGGAGCCCCTGCCCGATGCCGCCGATTGGGACGGCAAGACGGGCAAGCTGGGCGAACTGCAGCGCTGAGCGGCGGGACGCGCCTTACTGCAGGCGCGTGCGCAGGGTACCGAGGAGCTGGCGCGCGGCGGTTGACGCCAGCGGGCGACCATCGGGGCTGATCGCGTCGATCCTGACCTGCCCGTCCTGCGGCGCAAGGCGGACGAGGAAGGACTCGCCCCCGAAGCCGACCTCGTAGGCGTTCAGCGCCGCGACCGCCTTGCGGATGTTGACCCCCTCGATGCGCTCCAGCGCGATACCGACGCGGCGGAACGCGCTCTCGGGGCTGTCGGCGATCGTGAAGCCCTCGCCCGCACCGAGCAGGGCCGGCGGCACCTCGCCGGGCACGGCGGACGCACCGACCGCGGACGGCACCTGCAGGGCCCCGGTCGAAGACGGGAGCACGAGGTCCGGCGGCACTTCCAGCGGCCGACTCTCGGTGCTGGAGAGGTAGTCGGGCTCGCGGCGGAACCACGAGCAGCCCGACAGGGCGGTCGCCGCGAGGACGAGGACGAGGCCGCCGAGGACGGGGCGCTGCAGGACGTTCGGACGCATGGGCATCTCCAGGGAATCAGGCGGCCAGCGCGGCCGGGGCGTCGGCCTCGGCGCGGGCGATGAGGTCGAGGATGGCGGGCAGCGCCGCGGCATCCGCCGGTGGAAGCGGGAGCAGCGGCAGGCGGAGCCCGTGGCCCAAGCCCAGCGCCGCGAGGGCTGCCTTGAGCGGGATCGGGTTCGGCGCGACGGCCAGGAAGTCGTAGAGCGGCGCGAGCGCGGCATCGCGGGACGCAGCCGCGTCCCAGCGGCCGGCGCGCGCGTCGGCGCAGATCGCGGCGAACGCCTTGGGGACGAGGTTCGACGCGACGGACACGACGCCCGCGGCGCCGGCGCGCATCGCCCTCACGAAGGTGGGATCGTCGCCGGACAGAAGCGCGAACCCCGGGGACGCCAACGGCGCCAGCTCTCCCCAGCGTCCGGCGTCGCCGACGGCCTCCTTCAGCCCGACGATGCGTGGATGCCCCGCGAGGACGGCGACGGTCGCGGGCGCCATGTCGACGCCCGTCCGGCCCGGGACGTTGTAGAGGACGACGGGCAGGCCGCCCTCGTCGGCCACCGCGCGGTAATGCGCGACGAGACCCTCCGGCGTCGGACGGACGTACGGGGGCGTCACCACCAGCGCCGCGTCCACGCCGAGGGCCGCCGCGCGACGGGTCAGGGCGATGGTCTTCGCCGTGTTCGGAAGGCCCGTCCCGGCGAGCACGCCGATGCGCCCGCGAAGGACCGCGACGGCGGACGACAGCAGCCGGTCGTACTCGGCGTCGTCAAGGGCGTTCGCTTCGCCCGTCGAGCCCGCGACCACCACGGCGGACGTGCCGGCCGCGATCTGTTTCTCCAGCACCCGCGTCCAGGCATCGAGATCGAGGGACCCGTCCCGGGTGAACGGGGTCGCGAGCGCGGTGATGCTGCCGGAGAGGCGCAAGGCGGTTCCTATGGCGAAGGGAATTCGGACGAGCGATGTTACTTGCGGCCGGAAGAACGCGGCAAGTATGCTGGCCGCGCTCCATAATTTCGGCGCACCGTGCGTCCACGGAATCCCGCGCTTTGACCTACTCCACGCCACGCCCGACGCCCACCGAGAACCTCCTGCTGATCAGCGCGTACGCGACGCACCCGGACTCGCCCCTGCTCGCCGTCACTCGCCGGATCGCGGATTCCGGCTGCAACCTTGCCGACGCCCGGCTCTCCACGGTGGGCCGTGACGTTTCGGTCACCGCCCTGGCGCAAGGCTCTTGGGACGCGGTCGCCAAGCTCGAGGCGATGTTGTCGCGGATGGAACGCGACGACGGCCTCAAGCTCCACTGGTACCGCACCGGCCCGAAGCCGGTGCAGTCGAACCTCCTGCCCTACGTGGTCGAGGTCATCGCCTCCGACCGCCCGGGCATCCTCTACCAGCTCGCCGACTTCTTCGACCGGCAGGGCATCACGGTCGAGAACCTGCAGTGCTCGCGCTACCGCGCCATGCAGACCGGCGCCGACATGTTTTCGGCGCACGTGACGATCGGCGTCCCGGCCAGCATGCACATCGCCGCGCTGCGCGACGACTTCCTCGCCTTCTGCGACGACCTGAACCTCGACGCCATCATGGACCCGATGAAGTTCTGAGCCCGCCGATGACCGGACCCCGCGCCGCGTGACCCACGCACGCCAACACCGAAGCCGCCATGACGCCTCGCGTAATGGCGGCTTTTTCTTTTCCGACCACCCCGAGGACGCCCGATGACGAAGAGCAAGCGGATCTACGTGCTCGACACGAACGTGCTGATGCACGACCCGACCGCGCTGTTCAGGTTCGAGGAACACGACGTGTTCCTGCCGATGATGGTGTTGGAGGAGCTCGACAACAACAAGAAAGGCCAGACGGAGTCGGCGCGCAACGCCCGGCAGGTCAGCCGTTTCCTGAACGAACTCGTCGTCGCGCATGGCAACCGCGCCATCGACGGCGGCATCGGCCTGAAGCGCCCCAGCGAGCTCCAGTTGCGCTCCGCCGACAGCCTCGGCCGGTTGCTGTTCCAGACCAAACCGGTCGACATCAGCAAGAGCTTCGGGACCGTGATCCCGGACAACCAGATCCTCGGCGCGATCCTGCAGCTGCGGGTGGAGAACCCCACGACCCCCGTGGTGCTCGTCTCCAAGGACATCAACCTGCGCATCAAGGCGAGCATCGTCGGCGTGCAGGCGGAGGACTACGAGAACGACCGCGCGCTCGACGACTTCAACCTGCTGTACACCGGCGCGACCGCGTTGCCGGAGGACTTCTGGAAGCGCCACGGCGACAACCTCCGGTCGTGGACGGAGCGCGGCCGGACCTTCTACGAGGTGCGCCGGGGCGACGGCGACGAGTGGTTCCCGAACCAGTACCTCTACCTCCCCGGCGAGGAGGAGGTCGAACTGAAGGTGGCGCGCCTCGAAGGCGATCGCGTCGTGCTGCAGATCGTCGAGGACTTCCGCTCGCCGCACCACCAGGTGTGGGGCATCAACGCGAGGAACCGCGAGCAGAACTTCGCGTTCAACGCGCTGATGGACCCCGAGATCGACTTCGTCACCCTGCTGGGAACGGCCGGCACGGGCAAGACGCTGCTGGCGCTCGCCGCCGTCCTCGCGCAGACCATGGACGTGCAGCGCTACCGGGAGATCATCATGACCCGCGCCACGGTGAGCGTTGGCGAGGACATCGGCTTCCTGCCCGGCACCGAGGAAGAGAAGATGACGCCGTGGATGGGCGCGCTGACCGACAACCTCGAGGTGCTCACCCACGCCGAGGACCACGGCACCTGGGGCCGCGGGGCGACCAACGACCTGCTCGCCAGCCGCATCAAGATCCGCTCGATGAACTTCATGCGCGGCCGCACCTTCCTCAATCGCTGGGTGATCGTCGACGAGGCGCAGAACCTCACGCCGAAGCAGATCAAGACCCTGATCACCCGCGCCGGCCCGGGCACCAAGATCATCTGCATGGGCAACGTCGAGCAGATCGACACGCCCTACCTCACGGAGACCACGTCCGGCCTCACGTATGCGGT
>JAJTHD010000091.1 GCA_021297925.1 Lysobacteraceae bacterium | reverse complement strand
CCTTTCGCACCCCTCCCGGCAACCTGCGGACGCCGTGCGCGACACTCCGAAAGAAACTGCCCTTCCTGCGGCCGCGCTGCTGGCGGCCCTCCGGGGCTACAAGCGCTGGGTCAGCCCAGTACTGGGCCAGCATTGCCGCTTCCACCCGAGCTGCTCGGCCTACATGCACGAAGCCATCCTGCGCCATGGCGTGGGCCGCGGCGTGTGGCTGGGTACCAAACGCCTTTGCCGCTGCCAGCCCCTGCATCCGGGGGGGATCGACCCCGTCCCCTAGGACCGGGCGGCGGCGTCAGCCGTTCGGCCCGAAACCGCCGGGAATGCCCTTCACCGCGACGGCGACCGCGTCGTGCGGGTGCAGGCTTTCGAAGTGCGATGCCCGGACCCAGAAATCCGCGATCCGGTCATCGGCGTTGAGCGCCTGCTGCATCCGCCGGGCGGCGTCCTCGCAGAACATCAGGTTCTGGCCATTGAGGCGGGCGAACGCCTGTTCGTCCTCGCGCTTCACGGCCGTCTGGACCGGCGTCTTGAGGGCGTCCTCGACCCGGTCGATCAGGTCGATGATGGGGAACTCGAGGGCTTGCGGGCCAAGCTTGACCTTGACGTCCGCATGGCTGCGCTGGCTGTGCGGCGTCGCCAGGATGCCCTGCTCCGTGCCGAGCCAGCGCAGGACCGCCTCGATGTCGACGTCGCCCGCGCCCGGGAAATCCTTGCGGAACTGTTCCTGGATGAGCTGGCGGGCCAGCGCCGCCGAGCACGGGCACGTGCTCGAGTAGGTGGCGCGGACCTCCATCTCGAGTTCGAAGGCCTGGCGGTCGAGCGTCGCGCGGAGCTTGACCGGGTAGCCCTTCCAGCCCGTGTTGTCGCTCACCAGCGCCTTGCGGCGGACGAGATGGTCGAAGCGCAATTCAACCATCGCGCGATCGGACAGGTCCGCGTGCGAATCGAGGAAGTCGCGCAGCAATCGGCGCAAGGACGCCGGACTGATCGGCTCCGCCGCGAGGTGGCGGTCGACGTGCAGGTAGAGGCGCGACATGTGGATGCCGCGAACGTCGGGGCGATGCAGGTTGACGAAGGCGTTGATGCGCGCCGGCGCGCTGCCGGTGCTGCCATCGGGGCCGACGAGGCGGACGGGCGCCTCGATCTCGCCCATGCCGACCCACGCCAGCTGGCCCGCGGCCGCGGGGCGGGCTTCGCAGGCGATGTCCGGCATGATGCGGACGACGTTTTCGCGGGTCGGGGACATGGAGGGATCCGTGTGGAACGACATGGGGAAGCCTAGGGGGGCGCGGGTGCAGCGTACGTCAAGTCCGGAGAGGGGGCGGCAGGCGGTAGTGCAACGCAGCGTCTCGGGCGCACCGCCAAGCGTCGAACGGTCCGCGCCAGCGCGGGAACCGGGGTTCGGCACCGACGGCGAGGGCCGAAAGCACCACATGGTCGGAGTGGTCCAGCACGCGACGGAGCAGGCTTGCCGGCGACATGGGGCCGGGGCGGTCTCCGCGCAAGTGGGTGGCCCAATCGCGATGCACCTCGGTTGCTTCGGCCGCGTCAGTGCGGCGTCGGCCGTGCCTCGCCCAGAACGTCATCGGGATGCGGGCTCCATCGGCGTCCGCGCGCCCCACCCAGAGGCGCTGCGATTGCCAATGCCGGACGAGCGTCTCGACCAGGGCGGGGTCGATGGACGGACGCCCGAGCAGGGTCGCGTCGATGGCCGCGAGGGGGGTCGCGAGGGGCCGCAACGCGGTCGACGCGGCCGCCGTATCGGCCGGCGGGGTGTCGTCGACGGCCAGCGCAAGCAGCGGATCGGCGGCCTCGGCCCAAGGCACGCGCGTGGAGGCGAGCAAGCGACCCAGCGGGTGGCGGGCCGCCCCGCGGCCCATGCCCTGCAGTTCCTCCGCCCACCAGGCGCACTTCAGCCCGGTCACCCTCGGATCTGACCGCTCGAACAAGGCCTCGCGCAGCTCGCCGAGCAAGGCGATCCATGCGAGGGCCACGGGTCGCGACGCCGGCGGCACAAAGACCGGAAGGATGGACAGGACCGGAAGGCGGGCTTCGGCTTTCGCGACGTGGTGCGCGACGTCCTCGGGCAGGCCGGCGATCATTCGTGCAACCCCAAGCGGACGGCCACGGCGACCGCATCCGCCGCGTGGGCGTCCGCCGGCCAGTCGTCCGGGCGCTCGCCGTCGTCCCGGTAACCCCAGAGGGCGGCGATGGTCGGCATCCCGGCGGCACGGCCGGCCTCGACGTCGCGCGCGTCGTCGCCGACGTAGACGCAGTGTCCAGGCACCACGCCGAGGTGTTCGGCCGCGAGCACGAGCGGCGCCGGATCAGGCTTGCGTACCGGCAGCGTATCGCCACCCACGAGAACCCCGCACCGGCCGGTCCAACCCATGGCGTCGACGACTCCGCGGGCGAGGCCCTCGGGCTTGTTGGTGACGATGCCCCAGCGCCAGCCGCGGGCCTCGATGGCCCGGAGCAGCGCCTCGACGCCGACGAAGGGCTGGCTGTGCACGGCGAGCGCTTCGCCGTAACGGGCGAGGAAGGCCGGCAGGTGCGCGTCCCGTTCCTCGGCCACGAGATCCGGGAACGCGCGGGCCAGCAGCGCGCGGCCGCCTTTCGACACCAGCGGACGTAGGGCCGCGTCCGGCAGGGGCGCGCGCCCTTCGGCCTGCAGGACGGCGTTCACCGCGGCCACGAGGTCCGGCGCCGTGTCCACCAGCGTTCCGTCGAGATCGAAGAGGACCGCCCGGACGGCAGCGGGATCGAGGCCCGTGCTCAAGCCGGCTTCCTCGCCATGACGAGGTAGTTCACCGCGGTGCCGGGGCCGACGTGGGCGGTCCGGCGGATCGGGTCGTAGTGGAGCCCCGTCGACTCCTCGAGGACCAGCCCGGCGCGCCGAAGGCCCGCCGCCAACTCGGACGGGCGGATGAAGCGCCGCCAGTCGTGCGTGCCCTTCTCGACGAGGCCAGTGAGGTACTCGGCCCCGACGATGGCGAGGGCGAACGCCGCCGGCGTTCGGTTCAGCGTCGACGCGAACAGTACGCCGCCAGGCTTCAGCAGCGTCGCGCAGGCCGTCAGCACCGATTGCGGGTCGGGCACGTGCTCGAGCAGTTCCATGCAGGTCACCACGTCGAAGCGTCCGGGCGCTTCTTCGGCCAGCGATTCCACCGCCTGCACCCGGTAATCAAGCGACAGCACCTCGCCCGCCTGCCGGCGCTCCAACGCGTGCAACCGGGCGACGTCGACGAGGTCTGCGGCGAGGTCGATGCCGAGGACGCGGGCGCCCTCGCGGGCCATGGCCTCGGCCAACAGGCCACCGCCGCATCCGACATCGAGGACATCGCTCCCGCGCAGCGGATGCCGCCCGGCGATGAAGCCCAGGCGCGCCGGATTGAGCGCGTGCAGGGGACCCTGCGGGCCTTGCGGATCCCACCACCGCGCGGCGATGGCCGAAAAACGGGCGATTTCGGCTGGATCAACGTTGGCCGCGGTCGTCATGCGTTCGCTCCCGGGCGGGGAATCGCCGCGATGCGCTCGGCCCAGGACCGCGCCTTGGCCTTGAGCGCGGCCAGGTCGAGATCGACCAGCACGCGGTCGCGCAGTTTCGGCCGGCCGGCGATCCAGACGTCGCTCACCTGGTGGCGCGTCGCGACGTACACGAGGTGCGACACCACGTGGTACATCGGCTGCAGCTCGAGCTCGCCGAGATCGACCAGCACGAGGTCGGCCTGCTTGCCCGGCTCGATCGAACCGATCTCGTCCTCGCGGCCCAGCGCCCGCGCACCGGCGAGCGTCGCCGCCTCGAGGGCGGAGGCGGCGTCGAGCGCGCGGGCATCGCCGGCGACCGCCTTGGCCAGCAGCGCGGCTTGGCGGGTTTCCTCGAACATGTCGAGGTCGTTGTTCGAGGCGCAACCGTCGGTGCCGATGGCCACGTTGGCACCGGCGCGGCGCAGGGCCTCGACCGGGCAGAAGCCGGACGCCAGCTTGAGGTTGGACTGCGGGCAGTGCGCGACGTGCACGCCGCGCTCGGCGCAAAGCTTGACCTCACCGTCGGTGAGCTGGGTCATGTGCACGGCGATCAACCGCGAATCGACGATGCCGAGGCGATCGAGGCGGGCGAGCGGGCGTTGCCCGTGCTGCTTCTGCGAATCCTCGACCTCCTGCGCCGTCTCGTGCACGTGGCAGTGGATGGGGATGTCGAGTTGCGCGGAGAGCATGTCGATGCGCTCGAAGCTGGCGTCCGACACCGTGTAGGGCGCATGCGGCGCGAACGCGAAGCGGATCAGCGGGTCGCCGCGCCACGCGTCGAAGACCTCGAGCGCCTTGTCGAAGTATTCGGCCGTGGTCCGCGCCCAGGGCGAGGGAAACTCGATGACCGGCAGGCCGACGGTGGCGCGGAAGCCCAGGCGCTTGTAGGTCTGCGCCTGCACGTCGGGGAAGAAGTAGTTCTCGTTGCAGGTGGTGGTGCCACCACGGAGCATCTCGGCGACGGCGAGCTCGATGCCGTCGGCGATGTAGTCCGGCCCCATCACCGCCCCTTCGATCGGCCAGATGTGCTCCTGCAGCCAGGGCATCAGGGGCAGGTCGTCCGCCACGCCGCGCAGCAGCGTCATCGGATTGTGCGTGTGGATGTTGACCAAGCCCGGGATCAGCGCGGCGTCGGGCCGCGAGACGATCTCGACGGGCAGGAAGCGCGCACGGGCTTCGGTCCGCGGCAGCACGGCAAGGATGCGTCCGCCCTTGACCGCGACGGCGTGGTCCGCGAGCACGGCGCCCTTGGGCGCCACCGGCACCACGAAGCCGGCTTCTATCAGCAGGTCGCAGGGTTCGAGCACGTTCACTTCCCGGATAAGGCAGCGGCGCGCCGGTGAGGGCGCGCCGCAAGGATGACGGCCCCGCCGTGGCGGGGCGATGACGCCAGAGGCTGGCGTGCGCGATTACTTGACGCGGCTGACGTACTCACCGGTGCGGGTATCGCCCTTGATGACCTCGTCCTGCGCGACGACCAACGGGACGCGCTCGAAGGCGCCGGTCTCGAGCTTGGCCGGCTTGCCGCCGCCGCCCGAGGTGTCGCCGCGGACGCCCGGGTCGGTCTCTACGATCT
>JAJTHD010000076.1 GCA_021297925.1 Lysobacteraceae bacterium | reverse complement strand
TTCCAGGGCACGATCAAGCGCTGGAACTTCACCATGGGCGACGCCTCGCACGGCAACTCGCTGAGCCACCGCTCGCCGGGTTCGATCGGCCAGCGCCAGACCCCGGGTCGTGTGTTCCCGGGCAAGAAGATGTCCGGCCACATGGGCGCCGAGGTCCTCAGCGTCCAGAGCCTCGAAGTCGTCAAGGTCGACGTCGAGCGAGGTCTGATCGCGGTCCGCGGCGCCGTCCCCGGCGCGCCCGGTGGCGACGTGGTCGTCCGTCCGGCCAGCAAGGCCTAAGGAGTCAACGATGGAACTGTCCGTCATCAACGGCAAGACGCTGTCGGTCAACGACGCCGTCTTCGGCCGCGAGTTCAACCAGGACCTCGTCCACCAGGTCGTCGTTGCCTACCGCAACGCCGGTCGCGCCGGTACGAAGGCCCAACTGACGCGTTCGGAAGTCCGCGGCACGACCAAGAAGTTCAAGAAGCAGAAGGGCGGCGGTGCGCGTCACGGTGACTACCGCGCCCCGATCTTCGTGGGCGGCGGCGTGACCTTCGCGGCCAAGCCTCGCAGCTTTGCGCAGAAGGTCAACAAGAAGATGTACCGCGGCGCTATTGCCGTGATCCTGTCCGAGCTCGCTCGTCAGGGGAGGCTGATGGTCGTGGACGGCTTCGATGTCGATGCGCCGAAGACGAAGGGCCTCGTCGCCAAACTCGCCGACCTGAAGGCTGGTGCCCGCACGCTGGTCGTGTCGGAGTCGGCCTCCGAGAACCTTTTCCTCGCCGCGCGCAACATCCCGTACGTGGAGGTGCGCGACGTGCAGGGCATCGACCCGGTGAGCCTGGTCGGCGCCGACTCGGTCGTCGTCACTGCCGAGGCCATCAAGAAGATCGAGGAGTGGCTGGCATGATCAACGAGCGCTTGTATTCGGTCCTCCGCGCCCCGAAGGTGTCGGAGAAGACCGCCCGTCTGGCCGAGTCGAACCAGTATGTGTTCGAGATCGCCAAGGACGCGACCAAGGACGACGTGAAGGCCGCCATCGAGCAGCTCTTCAACGTCAAGGTGGCCGCCGTCAACGTCGCCAACATCAAGGGCAAGTCGAAGGCGTTCCGCCAGCGCGCGGGCCGTCGCTCCGACAAGCGCAAGGCGTATGTCCGTCTGGCCGAAGGCCAGACGCTCGACGTTACCGCCACGGCCTGAGGATAGAGACCCATGGCAGTCATGACTTTCAAGCCGACCTCGCCTGGCCGTCGCGCCATGGTCAAGGTCGTCAACCCCGACCTGCACAAGGGTGCGCCTTTCGCGGCCCTCGTGGAGAAGAAGGGCAAGACCGGTGGCCGCAACAACCACGGACGCATTACCACCCGCCACATCGGCGGCGGCCACAAGCAGCACTACCGCCTGATCGACTTCAAGCGCGACAAGGAAGGCATCGCCGCCCGCGTCGAGCGCCTTGAGTACGATCCGAACCGCACCGCGCACATCGCGCTGCTGTGCTACGTCGATGGCGAGCGCCGCTACATCATCGCCCCGAAGGGCCTGCAGGTCGGCGACCAGCTGATCTCCGGCAAGGATGCCCCGATCAAGGTCGGCAATACCCTGCCGCTGCTTAACATGCCGATCGGTGCCACCGTGCACTGCGTCGAGATGAAGCCGGGCAAGGGCGCCCAGCTGGCGCGCGCCGCCGGCGCCGGCGTCCAGCTGATCGGTCGCGAGCATGGCTACGCCACCCTGCGCCTCCGCTCCGGCGAGATGCGCAAGGTGCCGGTCGACTGCCGCGCCACGATCGGTGAAGTGGGCAACACCGAGCACAACCTCGAGAAGCTCGGCAAGGCTGGTGCCTCCCGCTGGCGAGGCGTCAAGCCGACCGTCCGCGGCGCCGCGATGAACCCGGTCGACCACCCGCACGGTGGTGGCGAGGGCCGTTCGGGCCAGGGCAACCCTCACCCGGTCAGCCCCTGGGGCCAGCCGTCGAAGGGTTACAAGACGCGCAAGAACAAGCGCACCCAGAAGTTCATCGTGCGCGATCGTAGGGGTTAATCGGCCATGCCACGTTCACTCAAGAAGGGTCCGTTCGTCGACCACCACCTGGCCAAGAAGGTGGAGGTCGCCGCGGCGGCCAACAGCAAGAAGCCGATCAAGACCTGGTCGCGCCGTTCGATGATCCTGCCCGAGATGATCGGCCTCACCATCGCCGTGCACAACGGCAAGGCCCACATCCCGGTGCTGGTCAACGAGAACATGATCGGCCACAAGCTCGGCGAGTTCGCCCTGACCCGCACGTTCAAGGGTCACGGCGGCGACAAGAAGTCGGGCAAGTAAGGGGATGACCATGGAAGCGAAAGCCATCCTGCGCGCCACGCGCATCTCCCCGCAGAAGGCCCGCCTGGTCGCCGACCAGGTCCGCGGCCTCCCCGTCGCCCGCGCCCTAGACCTGCTGAAGTTCAGCGACAAGAAGGCCGCCGGCATCATCCGCAAGGTCGTCTACTCGGCGGCATCCAACGCCGAGAACAACCTCGGCGCCGACGTCGACGAACTCAAGGTCGCCACGATCATGATCGACGAGGGTCCGGTGCTGAAGCGCTTCGGCGCCCGCGCCAAGGGCCGCGGCACCCGAATCCTCAAGCGCACGAGCCACATCACCGTGGTCGTCGGCACCGGCAAGAAGGCGTAAGGACAAGAACGATGGGTCACAAAGTTCATCCGACCGGTATCCGCCTTGGCATCGCCAAGGACTGGAACTCCAAGTGGTACGCGAACAAGAAGGAGTTCGCGGGCTACCTCGCCGCCGACCTCAAGGTGCGCCAGATGCTTCGTGAGAAGCTGGCCCAGGCCGGCATCTCCAAGATCCTGATCGAGCGCCCGGCAAAGACCGCCCGCGTGACGATCCACACCGCCCGCCCGGGCGTGGTGATCGGCAAGCGCGGTGAGGACATCGAGAAGCTGCGCAAGCAGGTCTCGGACATCATGGGCGTCCCGGCGCACATCAATGTCTCCGAGGTCCGCAAGCCGGAGCTCGATGCCCAGCTGGTCGCCGAGTCGATCGCGCAGCAGCTCGAGCGCCGCATCATGTTCCGCCGCGCGATGAAGCGCTCGGTGAGCAACGCGATGCGCCTCGGCGCCCTCGGCATCAAGGTCAACGTCGCCGGTCGCCTGAACGGTGCCGAGATCGCGCGTTCGGAGTGGTACCGCGAGGGCCGCGTGCCCCTGCACACCCTCCGTGCCGACGTCGACTACGGCTTCGCCGAGGCGCGCACGACCTACGGCGTCATCGGCGTCAAGGTGTGGGTCTACAAGGGCGAGATCTTCGACTTCTCGCAGGTCGGCCAGGAAAAGACCGAGGAGCGCGCGGAACGTCCGTCGCGTGGTCAGGCCAAGTGAGGTAACGAGCCATGTTGCAACCGAAGCGAACCAAATACCGCAAGGTGTTCAAGGGCCGTAACGAGGGCCTGAGCTGGTCGGCGAACGCCGTCAGCTTCGGCGAGTACGGTCTGAAGGCCACCGAACACGGCCGCCTCACCGCCCGCCAGATCGAGTCCGCCCGCCGGACGATCAGCCGCTACGTCAAGCGCGGCGGCAAGCTGTGGATCCGCGTGTTCCCGGACAAGCCGATCACCCAGAAGCCCATCGAGGTCCGAATGGGCGCCGGCAAGGGCAACGTCGAGTACTGGGTCGCCCAGATCCAGCCCGGCCGCATGCTTTACGAGATGGAAGGCATCCCCGAGGACCAGGCCCGCGAAGCCATGCGCCTCGCCGCGGCCAAGCTCTCCGTCAAGACCACTTTCGTGACCCGTACGGTGCGCTAATGGAACTCCAGGAACTGCGTCAGAAGTCGGCCGACGAGCTGAAGGCCCACCTGCTGGACCTCCGCAAGGAGCAGTTCGCCCTGCGCATGCAGAAGGCGACCAACCAGCTGGCGAAGACCCACGAGATCGGCCGTGTCCGTCGCGAGATCGCTCGCGTCAACACGCTGCTGGCCCAGAAGAATTAAGGGACAGGCCATGAGCGAGAACGCCAACCCGCTGCGCACGGTCGAAGGCCGCGTCGTCAGCAACAAGATGAACAAGACGGTGACGATCCTGGTCGAGCGCCAGGTCAAGCACCCCCTGTACGGTAAGTACATCCGCCGGTCGACCAAGCTGCACGCCCACGACGAAGCCAATGCCTGCAATGAAGGCGATGTCGTCCGCGTCACCGAGTGTCGTCCGATGTCGAAGACCAAGAACTGGCGCGTCGTCGAGATCGTCACGCGCGCGGCCGAGTAAGGGGAGCCTGAGCCATGATCCAGACGCAGAGCTACCTCGAGGTCGCCGACAATTCGGGCGCCAAGGAGCTGATGTGCATCAAGGTGCTTGGTGGTTCCAAGCGCCGTTACGCGCACATCGGCGACATCATCAAGGTGACCGTCAAGGACGCGATCCCGCGTGGCAAGGTCAAGAAGGGCGAGGTCTACAACGCCGTTGTCGTGCGCACCCGCAAGGGCGTGCGCCGCGCCGATGGCTCGCTGATCCGCTTCGACGCGAACGCCGCCGTCCTGCTGAACAACAAAGAAGAGCCGATCGGCACCCGCATCTTTGGGCCCGTGACCCGTGAACTCCGCAGCGAGAAGTTCATGAAGATCGTGTCCCTGGCGCCCGAAGTGCTGTAAGCCGGAGACGAAACCATGAACCGTATCCGCAAGGGCGACCAGGTGGTCGTCATCGCCGGCAAGGACAAGGGCAAGAAGGGCGAGATCACCCGTGTCGCCGGTGATCGCGTCGTCATCGCCAACATCAACGTGGTCAAGCGCCACACCAAGGCGAATCCGCAGGCCGGCCAGGCCGGTGGCATCGTCGAGCGCGAAGCCCCGATCCACATCTCCAACGTGATGCTGCTGAACCCGGTGACGGGCAAGGGCGACCGCGTTGGCTTCAAGGTGCTCGAGGATGGACGCAAAGTGCGTGTGTTCCGCTCGAGCGGTGAGGCGATCGACGCCTGAGGAATGCCCCGATGACCACCCGGCTTGAAAAAATCTACAAGGACACCGTGGTGCCGAAGCTCATGAAGGAGTTCGGCTACACGAATCCGATGCAGGTGCCGAAGATCACCAAGATCACGCTGAACATGGGCGTGGGCGAGGCGGTCGGCAACAAGAAGATCCTCGAGAACGCCGTTGGCGACTTGGCAACGATCACCGGCCAGAAGCCGGTGACGACCAGGGCCCGCGTCTCGGTCGCCAGCTTCAAGATCCGCGAAGGCTGGCCGATCGGCGCCAAGGTCACCCTTCGCCGCGCCAAGATGTACGAGTTCCTCGATCGTCTGATCAGCGTCGCCCTGCCGCGCGTCCGCGATTTCCGCGGCGTGTCGGGTCGCGCCTTCGACGGCCGTGGCAACTACAACATGGGCCTGAAGGAGCAGATCATCTTCCCGGAGATCAACTTCGACCAGGTCGACGCCCTGCGCGGCATGGACATCGCGATCACCACGACCGCGAAGACCGACGCCGAGGCCAAGGCCCTGCTCGCCGCCTTCAACTTCCCGTTCCGCAACTGACCTCTAGGACCGAATCATGGCCAAGACCAGCATGGTGAACCGCGAGGTCAAGCGCGAGAAGCTTGCCAAGCGCTACGCCGCCAAG
The DNA here is from genome assembly GCA_021297925.1 of Lysobacteraceae bacterium. Lineage (GTDB taxonomy): Bacteria > Pseudomonadota > Gammaproteobacteria > Xanthomonadales > Xanthomonadaceae > Silanimonas. The sequence continues at coordinate 13,393 of JAJTHD010000076.1, read as the reverse complement.
CGCGCCGAGCTCAAGAAGCTGATCGCCAACCCGGCGACCGGCTACGAAGAGAAGATCGACGCCGTCAACAAGCTGAACAAGCTGCCGCGCGACTCCTCGGAGAGCCGCCAGCGCAACCGCTGCGAACTGTCGGGCCGCTCGCGCGGCGTCTACCGGAAGTTCGGCCTCGGCCGCAACAAGCTGCGCGAAGCCACGATGCGTGGCGACGTGCCCGGCCTCCGCAAGGCGAGCTGGTAACGAAAAAAGCTGGTATTCTTAGCGGCTACCCACACCCGGCCGGCGACGGTCGGGTGTTTCCACTGAACCCGTTCGCGCAAGCGGATATCGGTGCTACTCAAAGGAACACTCCATGAGCATGACTGATCCCATCGCCGACATGCTGGTGCGCATCAAGAACGCGCTGGCTGTCCGCAAGACCTCGGTGAAGCTGCCGGCGTCGAAGATCAAGCTGTCCATCGCCAACGTCCTCAAGTCCGAGGGCTACGTCCTCGACGTGCGCCAGATTGGCGACGCCAAGAAGCCGGAGCTTGAAATCGTCCTCAAGTACTTCGAGGGTAAGCCCGTCATCGAGCGCCTCGAGCGCTTCTCGCGTTCGGGCCTGCGCCAGTACCGTGGCAAGGACACGCTCCCGAAGGTCCTCGGCGGCCTCGGCGTGGCCATCGTCTCCACCTCCAAGGGCATCATGACCGACCGCGACGCGCGCCACAACGGCGTCGGTGGCGAAGTCCTGTGCCTCGTGGCCTGATGCAGGAGAACTGACAATGTCCCGCGTCGCCAAGAAGCCGATCGCCCTCCCGAAGGGTGTCGAAGTCACCGTCACCGCCTCGCAGTTCAGCGTCAAGGGCCCGAAGGGCACCCTGGCGCTGGCCAAGCCGCAGGGCGTGGACCTCACGAACGAGAACGGCGTGCTCACCCTCGTGGCGGCCAATGCCGGGTCGATCCCGATGGCCGGCACCGCCCGCGCCATCCTCTCCAACATGGTCAAGGGCGTCTCCGACGGCTTCCAGCGCAAGCTGGAACTGGTTGGCGTCGGTTACCGCGCCGCCATGCAGGGCAAGGACCTGAGCCTGTCGCTCGGTTTCTCGCACCCGGTCACCTTCACCCCGCCTGAAGGCATCACCATCACGACGCCGACCCAGACGGAAATCCTCGTCGCCGGCGCCGATGCCCAGCTGGTCGGCCAGGTCGCCGCCAAGATCCGCGCCTACCGCTCGCCAGAGCCCTACAAGGGCAAGGGCGTCCGTTACTCGGGCGAGAACGTCATCATCAAGGAAGCCAAGAAGGCCTAAGGGCGCTTCAGCTTCGCGAGAGACCGAACATGGAAAAGAAGATCGCCCGTCTGCGTCGCGCCAAGTCGACGCGCCTCCACATCCGCACGCTCGGCGTGCCCCGCCTGTCGGTGCTCCGCACCGGCCAGCACCTCTATGCCCAGGTCTTCACGGCCGATGGCTCGAAGGTCTTGGCCGCGGCATCGACCCTCGAGGCCGGCCTGAAGTCCAAGAACCTCGAGGCGGCCGCGAAGGTCGGCAAGGCGATCGCCGAGAAGGCCAAGGCGGCCGGCGTCGATTCGGTCGCGTTCGACCGCTCGGGCTATCGCTACCACGGCCGCATCAAGGCGCTCGCCGATGCGGCCCGCGAGGCCGGCCTGCAGTTCTAAGCGTCACCGTGGCATCCAGGCGCGGGGTCCATTCCGCGCCTCACACAACAATAAGCGGCCTTGATGCCGTAATTTCCCCAATCCACGAGATACCAACATGAGCAGCAACGAGAGCCGCGATCGTCGCGACCGCGAAGGCGCCGATGACGGCATGATCGAGAAGCTGATCGCCGTGAACCGCGTGTCGAAGACGGTCAAGGGCGGTCGCCAGTTCACCTTTACCGCGCTGACGGTCGTCGGCGACGGTGCCGGCAAGATCGGATTCGGGTACGGCAAGGCGAAGGAAGTGCCCGTCGCGATCCAGAAGTCCATGGAATACGCCCGTAAGGCGATGGTTGCCGTCGACCTCAACGAGGGCACGCTGTGGCACCCGGTCAAGGCCAACCATGGTGCCGCGGCCGTTTACATGCAGCCCGCGTCCGAGGGTACGGGCGTGATCGCCGGCGGCGCCATGCGCGCCGTGCTGGAAGCGGTCGGCGTGAAGAACGTGCTGGCCAAGGCCACCGGTTCCCGCAACCCGATCAACCTTGTCCGCGCGACGGTCAAGGGCCTTTCGGCCATGCACTCGCCGGCCAAGATCGCCGCCAAGCGTGGCAAGAAGCTCGAGGAGATCCTCCATGGCTAACAAGACCGTCAAGGTCCGTCTGGTCCGCGGCCTCCGCGGCTGCCAGCAGCGCCACCGCCTCTCGGTGAAGGCGCTCGGCCTGAACAAGCTCAACGACGTCCGCGAACTGCCGGACTCCCCGCAGGTCCGTGGCCTGATCAACCAGCTGCACTACCTGGTGCGCGTCGAGGCCTAAGGAGCAAACCATGCGTCTCAACAACCTCACTCATGCCGACGGCGCCCGCAAGGAGCGCACTCGCGTCGGTCGCGGCATCGGTTCGGGCCTCGGCAAGACCTGTGGCCGTGGCCACAAGGGCCAGTACGCGCGCACGGGCAAGGGCAAGGTCAAGCCCGGTTTCGAAGGCGGGCAGATGCCCATGCAGCGTCGCCTGCCGAAGATCGGCTTCCGCTCCAAAGTGGCGCACGAATCGGCTGAGGTCCTGCTGTACCAGTTGGCCCTGCTCGATACCGACGTCATCGACATCTTCGCTCTTCGCGCCGCCAAGCTGATCACCGGCGATGCCAAGAAGGTGAAGGTCGTCAAGAAGGGCGAGTTGGCGAAGAAGCTCACCATCAAGGGCCTGCTCGTGACCGCCGGCGCCAGGGCGGCCATCGAAGCGGCCGGCGGTACGGTGGAGTAAGCCCTTGGCCTCGAACGCGGCATCCCTGATGGGCGGTCTCGGGAAGTTCACGGAGCTCCGTGACCGCCTGATTTTCGTTCTCCTGGCCTTGATCGTCTACCGCATCGGGACCTTCATCCCGGTGCCGGGCGTCAATCCCGAGGCCATGCTGTCGCTGTTCGAGGCGCAGGAGGGCATCGTCGACATGTTCAACATGTTCTCCGGCGGTGCCCTGTCCCGTTTCAGTATCTTCGCGCTCAACGTTATCCCCTATATTTCCGCGTCGATCGTGGTCCAGTTGCTCGGCCAGGTCTATGAGCCGTGGAAGGCGCTGAAGAAGGAAGGCGAGGCCGGGCGTCGCAAGCTCACCCAGTACTCGCGTTATGGCGCCGTGTTCCTCGCCATTGTGCAGGCGGCGTCCATCGCGACCGCCCTGCAGGGCCAGACCGCCGGGGGCGCTCCCGTCGTGTACACCCCTGGCTTCGGTTTCGTGGCCACCGCCGTCGTCTCGCTGACGGCTGGAACGATCTTCCTGATGTGGCTGGGCGAGCAGATCACCGAGCGCGGCATTGGCAACGGCATCTCGCTGATCATCTTCGCGGGCATCGTGGCCAGCCTGCCGGGCGCGTTGATCAGCACGATGCGTCAGGTCAACGCGGGCGAGATCAGCTGGATCGCGATCCTCGTGATCGCCGTCCTCGTTCTCGGGGTCGTGTACTTCGTGGTGTTCATGGAGCGCGGCCAGCGCCGCATCACCGTGCAGTACGCCCGCCGACAGGGCGGGCGCCAGGCGTACCAGAACCAGAGTTCGCACCTGCCGCTGAAGCTCAATATGTCGGGAGTCATCCCGCCCATCTTCGCTTCCAGCCTGATCATGCTGCCGGCGACGGTCACGCACTGGACGGGGGGGCAGGGCAGCGCAGCCGCCGCTGCCGCGGCTGTCGACCCCACATGGCAGGCGCAGCTCACGTCGGCCCTGCAGAAGGTCGCCACGGCCCTGGCGCCGAACGAGCCGCTTCACATGCTGCTCTACGCTGTGCTGATCATCGGGTTCGCGTTCTTCTACACGGCCTTGGTGTTCAACAGCCAGGAGACCGCCGACAACCTGAAGAAGTCGGGCGCCCTCGTGCCGGGCATCCGCCCCGGCAAGGCGACGGGCGATTACATCGACGGCGTTCTGACCCGACTGACCCTCATCGGTTCGCTCTACCTCGTGGCCGTCTGCCTCCTGCCGGAGATCCTCCGTGCCAGCTGGCAGGTGCCGTTCTACTTCGGCGGCACGTCGCTGCTGATCGTCGTCGTGGTCGTCATGGACTTCACGGCGCAGGTGCAGGCGCACCTCTACTCGCACCAGTACGACAGCCTTCTGAAGAAGGCCAATTTGAAGGGCGGTCCGCGCGGCGGCTTGGCGCGCGGATGAACCGAGGCGGGCCCGCGCAAGAGTAGCGCGGGCGGCGGGTGGGCCTTCGAGTCCGGTCGCCAACCCCGGTTCGTCGCCGGAGCATGGGCACACTCCCCATGCCGGGTTCGTTCTCCGTTCAGGGGGCGGGCTTCATTGCAACCCCGAGCCAGTGTAGACTTTTCGATTCCTTGCGCCGCCTCGAGCGGCCAAAACCGAGTGGAGGTCGCGTCAGGGCGCGTATTGCGGGTGTGAGCCTGCCTGTCCAGAAGCACGTCTGGGTGTGCCTTCAGAGCATCTATGGGATCGGTCGTACCCGCACCCGCCAAGTCTGTGTTGCGGCGGGTGTGAACCCGAACAACAAGATCCGCGAGCTGTCCGAGCCGGAGATCGAGCGTCTCCGCGCCGAGATCGGCAAGTACACCGTCGAAGGCGACCTGCGTCGCGAAGTCGGCATGTCGATCAAGCGCCTGATGGACCTCGGTTGCTACCGCGGCGTCCGTCACCGCCGTGGCCTGCCGCTCCGCGGCCAGCGCACCCGCACCAATGCCCGTACCCGCAAGGGTCCGCGCAAGGCGATCAAGAAGTAAGGACCGGACGACATGAACAAGCCGGCAACTGCCAACAAGGCGAAGAAGAAGGTCAAGCGCGTCGTCACCGACGGCGTCGCCCACGTCCAAGCTTCCTTCAACAACACCATCGTCACCATCACCGACCGTCAGGGCAACACCCTGAGCTGGGCCACCTCGGGTGGCGCGGGCTTCCGCGGCTCGCGCAAGTCCACGCCGTTCGCGGCGCAGGTCGCCGCCGAGAAGGCCGGCAAGGCCGCCCTCGACTACGGGCTGAAGACGCTCGAAGTCCACGTCAAGGGCCCGGGCCCGGGGCGCGAGTCCGCCGTCCGCGCGCTCAACAACGTCGGCTACAAGGTGACGAACATCATCGACGTCACGCCGATCCCGCACAACGGCTGCCGTCCGCCCAAGAAGCGTCGCGTCTAAGGGCAAGGGGAAGAAAACATGGCTCGTTATATCGGTCCCACCTGCAAGCTCGCGCGCCGCGAAGGCGCCGACCTCAGCCTCAAGTCCCCGGCGCGCGCGCTGGACAGCAAGTGCAAGCTCGAGCAGAAGCCCGGCGTGCACGGTCCGGTCGCCAAGAAGGGCAAGCTCTCGGATTACGCCACTCAGCTTCGCGAGAAGCAGAAGGTCAAGCGCATCTACGGCCTGCTGGAGCGCCAGTTCCGCAACTACTACAAGAAGGCCGCCAACCGGAAGGGCAACACCGGCGAGAACCTGCTGCAGATGCTCGAGCAGCGCCTCGACAACGTCGTCTACCGCATGGGCTTCGCCGTGACCCGTCCGCAGGCCCGCCAGCTGGTCTCGCACCGCGGCGTATTGGTCAACGGCAAGTCGGTGAACCTGCCGTCGTTCCAGGTCCGTGCCGGTGACCAGATCACCCTGACGGAGAAGGCCGCGACGCAGTTGCGCGTCAAGGAAGCGGTGGCGCAGGCCCAGCAGATGGACCTCGTGCCGTCGTGGTGCGACGTCGATGCGAATAAGTTCTCCGGCACCTTCAAGGCCGTGCCCGACCGTGCCGACCTGCCTGCCGACATCAACGAAGCGCTGATCGTCGAGCTGTACTCGAAGTAATCCTCCGGAGAACGCCGCCCATGACGGTAAATGCCATCCAGATGCTGCGTCCCAAGGGTCCGCAGATCGAGCGCCTGACCACCACGCGCGCCCGCGTGGTGATCGAGCCGTTGGAGCGTGGCTACGGCCACACCATCGGCAACGCGCTGCGCCGCGTGCTGCTGTCCTCGATCCCGGGTTGCGCCATCACCGAGGTGGAGATCGACGGCGTGCTGCACGAGTACACCACGCTCGAGGGCCTGCAGGAGGACGTTCTCGAAGTCCTGCTGAACCTCAAGGACGTGGCGATCCGCATGCACAATGTCGAGTCGACCATGCTCTCGCTCCAGAAAAAGGGTGCGGGCGTCGTGACCGCCGCGGACATCAAGACCGACCACAACGTCGAGATCGTGAACGGCGACCACGTCATCTGCACGCTGACGAAGGACACGTCGCTCAACATGCGCCTCAAGGTGGAGCGTGGTTTCGGCTACCAGCCGGCCGCCGCGCGCCGTCGCCCGGACGAGGAAACCCGTGTGATCGGGCGCCTGATGCTCGATGCCAGCTTCGCCCCTGTCCGCCGCGTCGCCTACGCGGTCGAGGCCGCCCGCGTTGAACAGCGGACCGACCTCGACAAGCTCGTCCTCGACATCGAGACCAACGGAACGATCGATTCGGAAGAAGCGATCCGCACGGCCGCCAGCATCCTCACGGACCAGCTGTCGGTGTTCGGCGACTTCGTCGTCCGCGGCCCGGCGTCGAGCAAGAGTGCGGCCGGTGGCGTCGATCCGATGCTGCTGCGCCCGATCGACGACCTCGAGCTGACCGTGCGTTCGGCCAACTGCCTCAAGGCCGAGAACATCTACTACATCGGCGACATGATCCAGCGCACGGAAGTGGAGCTGCTGAAGACGCCGAACCTGGGCAAGAAGTCGCTCACCGAGATCAAGGAAGTGCTGGCACAGCGCGGCCTTGCCCTCGGAATGAAGCTCGAGAACTGGCCGCCGGCCGGTCTCACCCAGGGCGTGATGATGGGCTAAGGCCCACGATCGATAAGGAACCCAACCCATGCGTCACCTCAACGCCGGCCGCAAGTTCAGCCGCACCAGCGCGCATCGCGAAGCGATGTTCCGCAACATGGCCTCGTCGCTGTTCAAGCACGAGCTGATCCGCACCACCCTGCCGAAGGCCAAGGAGCTGCGTCGCATCGCCGAGCCGCTCATCACGATGGCCAAGACGGATGGCGTCGCCAATCGCCGCCTCGCCTTCTCGCGCCTGCGCGACAAGGAAGCGGTGGGCAAGCTGTTCGTCGAGCTCGGCCCGCGCTACCAGGCCCGCCCCGGCGGCTACCTGCGCATCCTCAAGTGCGGCTTCCGCCCCGGCGACAATGCGCCGATGGCGTATGTCGAGCTGGTCGATCGTCCGCGCGCGACCGAGGCCGTCGAGGCGGAGTAACTGCATCGTCGCATCGTCGCGTAGGAAAAAACCCCGGCTTGACCGGGGTTTTTTCTTTTCTTGAATCGAAAGACTCAACAGACGTCAATATCCACAGGCGCACATCTTGAAGTCCGTTGCGGGGCTCACCAAAATTCGCGCCGCAGTGAACGCACGACGGCCCCCCCGGGCCTCCGCACGTTCCGCCGAGCAGGATCCTCCCCCCAGGCGCCTGCTCGTCGTCTCCCCCCGACGAGTCATGCCCCCCGATGATTGTTGTTCCTTCCCCCGCCGCGCTGCGCACGGTGCTCGCCGTGCTTTTCCTTGCCGCGATTCCTTCCGTCCTTGCGGCGCCGACGGGCACCGATCCGGCTCGCGTGAACCCCGCGTCCGTGCCTTCCGACGTCCCCGAAGCGCCGACCTACGTCGAGCTTCTGGAATCCCTCGCATCGAGCAATCGGGCCCCGACGGCCCAGGAATTCGAGCGTCTTGAGGCGCTGGCCCGACAGGATGCCGTGGCGGCCCACGCCTACGCCTCGGCAGATCGGTCGTCATCCGATGGAACTGTGCAAGACCTCGAGGTGCCGCCGGGCGCGCGGGAGTTCGCCGAAGCCCTGGCCGCCCGTCCCCCCCTCCAGGGTGACGCCGGCACGGCCTGCGAGGTCATCCTCTGCCTTGCCGGAAGCGTCGGCGCCGGCGGGCGCATCGCCGAATGCGTCCCGCCCATCCGTCGGTACCTGTCGATCCTCCCTCCGAACCTGTTCCGCAAGCGGCTCAACTTCCTGAGGATGTGTCCGACCGTCGAGGGATCCCGGGATGCGCGCATGGACACCCTCGTGGAAGCGATGGTGGAGGCGCCGGGGCATGACGACGGCCTCTGTACCGCCGCGGCGCTGAACGTCGAGAACCGACGGGACATCGGGGACGGCCTCTCCTACATCGAGCCGACGATGCCGGCGGCATGTCGCGATTACTTCGGGCATCCCTACACCGACCTCCAAGCGCGCGTGCCGGTCTACGTCGGCGAGCCCATGGAGGGTGGGTTCTGGGCCGATCCCGAAGGCATCCATGCGGCCCGTGCGCGCTACGAGGCCGAGCGCCAGCAGCGTGCCCTCGATGCGCCCGCCGACGACGCTTCGTCCCCGGGCCATCCGCGCAGCGCCTACTCGCGACTTTGAGTCGCCGACTCCCTGCTTCCCCTCGACTTCGCGGTGTCTTCCATGTCGTTCCGTTCGCTGGTCCGTCCCACGGCCGGCCTTGCCGTTCTCATCCTCGTGACCGCATGCGGCACCAATCCGGCCAAGGACTTCCGCGGCCGCTGGCGCCCGGTCAATACGCCCGCCGCCGCTCCAGTGGCAATGCCACTCGAAGTGGCGCCGACCTTCAGCGTGACGCCTGCCGACCGGAGTTTGAGGCGGGTGCTTGACCGCTGGGCCTCGAGTGTCGGCCGCCGGCTCGACTGGAGGGCGCCGGCCGATTTCACCTTGCACGCCGACGCGACGCGCGTTCATGCCAGCCGGCTCGATGTCGCGGTGGCCGCCTTGGAGCGTGCCTATGCCGAACAGGGCCTGCAGGTGGAATTGCCCGAGGGCCGGGTCCGCGTCTCGATCGCCGAAGCCTCTGGGCGATGAACGGCGGGGGCATGGCGATGAAGAAGAAAGACGGTTCGGCGTTGCGGGCCGCAGCTGAAGCCGGGGCGGGGTTCGAGGTCACGGTAGGCGACCTTGCGCGTCGCAGCGAGCGTCGTGCCTGGATGGTTGCCGGCGCATCGGCGATCCTCGCGCTGGCGCTGGCGGGCGGGTACGTCGCCATACTGCCATTGAAGGAAAAGGTGCCCTACGTCGTGATGGCCGACCCGTTCTCGGGCACGGCCTCCGTGGCCGCCTTGCGCGACGACGCCTTCTACCAGTCGCTCGTCGCCGAAGAGGCGCTGTCGCGCTCGAACGTCGCGAACTACGTCGTGGCGCGCGAGTCGTTTGATCGCGAGCTGCTCAAGCTCCGCGACTGGGCGCAGGTCAACGTCATGTCCGCCCCGGCGGAGCAGCGGGCGTTCGCGGAACTGCATGCGGATACCAATCCCGGGAGTCCGGCGAAGCTGGTCGGTGGCAGCCAGATGATCCGCGTCCGGATCTCCAGCATCACGCCGATGTACGACGGCGGGCCCATGGCGGGTGCGACTGTCCGCCTTCAGCGCAACCTGTTCGACCGGGAGACAGGTCGTACGACGCCGATCGACCGTCGCGTGGTGACGCTGGCGTTCCACTACGACGCCAGCCTGCAACTCGACGAGTCGCTGCGTTGGCTGAACCCCATGGGATTCCAGGTCAGCCAATACCGGTCAGACCTTGATCTCACCGCCCCGGACGAAAAGGGCATCGACACCGCCATTCGCGAGGCCGTGGCCTCTGCGAACGCCCTGGGCACCGAGCGCGAGGCGGCGATCGACCGCCTCCGGTCCCGCGAGCGGAGTGCCGGGGACGTCGAGACCCCGAGCCCTGCATCCACCCAACCGTCCGATTCCCCCGCCCCCGCCCCCCAGGGAGCCGATCCCCGATGATCCGTTTCACCGCCATCACCCTGCTGCTTGCCAGCACCCTCGCCCTCCCGGGCATCGCCCGTGCCGCCGAGGCCGTGTCGCGATACACCTACGCCGAGCACGAGGTGTACACGGTCCGTGCGGGCCTCGGCATCGCCACGGCGATCGAACTCGATCCTGCGGACCCCGTCCTCGACTACAGCTCGGGCTTCAGCAGTGGATGGGAGATCGTTCGCCGGGAGCACGTGTTCTACCTCAAGCCACGGAATCTCGACGTGGACACCAACCTCCTGGTCCGCACGCAGCGCCGTGCGTACATCTTCGAGCTGCAGGTCGTCGCAACCGACTGGCGCAGGCTCGAGGATGCGCGGCGCCGCGGCGCGCAGTACCGCATCGTCTTCGAGTATCCCGGCGCCGAAGAGCCCGAGGTGGTGGCCGATGGCGACGCGGAAGAGGCGTCGATGGCGGTGGCCAAGCCGTGGCACTACGACTACGACATCGCGACCCGGACGCGCCGCGACTGGTTGCTGCCGACCGCCGTCTACGACGATGGGGCGCTCACCTACATCCGCCTGCCCAACCCCGGGAACATTCCGTCCGGCAACTGGCCGACGGTCTTCGGGCGCAACGCCCGCCACGACGAGGACTTCGTCGTGAACTCCAGCATCGAGGGCGACACGATCGTCGTCCATGGCGTTTACCCCTTCCTGGTGCTCCGCCATGGCGCGGAGACGGTCGGGCTGCGCAGGAATCCCGTGGAATGAACATGCCTCCCTCCGGCCAATCCGACGACGCATCCCCCATGTCGACCCCCGATCTCGACGCCGGTGCCCCGGTGCTCCGAGCCGACGAAGAGCAACGCCTGAACCGGAAGGCCATCGCGTTCCTTGGCGGTTCGCTGTTGCTGCTCGTCCTCGTCGCCATCATCCTGCTGCGCTCCGGCGGGGACCCGTCCGACCCGGCATCGGTTCCCGCCGGTTCCCGCGTCCAGGTCCCGACCCTGCCCCGTGAAGTCGCGGCCCTGCCGGCCCCGGCCGTGCCCTTGCCGGCGCCTTCCCAGGGCGATGCGCCGGACATGCCACCAATCCCCCTTGCGGCAGATTCCACGATGTCATCTCGCGGTCCCTCTGGAGGGCTTCCGCCGCTCCCCGCCGCGGAGCCGGCCCCGCCGGTCCGCGAGCGTGAGCCGACCCTCGTCGAGCGCCGTATCGCCGATGCATCCGCTGGTGCGTCCGCGCCCGGTGGCGGCCCGGTGGCGATGGCCGATTCCCCCGCACTGGCATCGCCCGCGGCGGAGCGGGGAGGTCAAGCGGGAAGCGCCGTGCGCGTGCAGGCCGATGCGCCGGCGCGTCTCCAGCGTCCAGAGACGACCATGGTGCGCGGCACTTACCTGCGCTGCGTACTTGAGACCCGCATCGTCTCCGACCTTGACGGCTTCGCGGCTTGCGTCCTCACCGAGCCGGTCTATGCCTTCAACGGCAGAACGTTGCTGCTGCCGAAGGGATCGAAGATCTACGGGGAGTACAAGGGCGGTGACTTCGTCAACGACCGGATGGCCGTGGTCTGGGACCGTGTCCTGACGCCGGATGGCATCGATGTCGCCTTGAGCGCACCAGGCATCGACCACCTCGGCTCGAGCGGCATGCCCGGGCAGTACAGCGCCCACTGGGGTCGCCGCATCGGCAGCGCCTTGATGATCAGCCTGCTGAGCGACGCCTTCAAGTACTACGCGGCCGACCAGGGGCCCAGCCAGACCGGCGTGTCGAGCGGCGGGATCATCACGCAGCAGCCCTTCGAGTCGAACACGGCGGAGTCGATCCAGCGCCTTGCGGAGCAGGCGCTTCAGGGCAACGCCAAGAGGCCGCCGACGGTAACGATCAACCAGGGCACGGTCGTCAACATCTACGTCACCCGCGATATCGACTTCGTCGACGTGCTGGGACGGGGTTGAGGCCATGGTTCCCGACGGCCAGCGCATCGCGTCCGAAGGCGAGGTGGAACGCCTGGCCCTCGTCTCCAGCGCTTTCCTCGACTACCAGTTCGGTGTTCTTGGGATCCTTCCGTTCATGGCGGATCCGACGATCACGGAGATCTGCATCAACCGCCCGGGCGAGCTCTGGCTCGAAGGGCGCTCGGGCTGGCGCCGCATCGAGGTGCCGGGCCTGAGCTTCGAGAGGGCGCGACAGTTCTGCGTATCCGTCGTGAACGAGAGCAACACCGGGCAGCGCATCACCGACATCGATCCGGTGGTCTCGCTGACCTTCCCTACCGGGCAGCGGGCCCAGTTCGTGATCCCGCCGGCCTGCGACGCCGGCCGTCTGTCGATCACGCTGCGCCTTCCGTCGCGCCATGTCCGCACCCTCGACGACTACGAGTCCGACGGGTTCTTCGACCGGATTGCCGAGCACCAGGGCGCGCTGTCGGAGATCGATGGGAACCTGCTCGCGCTCCGCACTGAACGGCGCTACGCGGACTTCTTCCGCCACGCCGTGAGAGGGCGGAAGAACATCGTCGTCGCCGGAGCCACCGGCAGCGGGAAGACGACGTTCATGAAGTCCCTCGTGGCGCACATTCCCCACGACGAGCGTCTGGTGACGATCGAGGACGCACGTGAACTCTTCATCGACCAGCCCAACGTGGTCCATCTCCTGTATTCGAAGGGCGGGCAGAGCGCTGCCAACGTGACGGCCAAGAGCTGCATGGAAGCGTGCCTGCGCATGAAGCCGGACCGAATCATCCTCGCGGAGCTCCGCGGCGACGAGGCCTTCTACTTCGTGCGGAACTGCGCTTCGGGCCATCCAGGGTCGATCACGTCCTGCCATGCCGGCAGCACCGCGCAGGCGTGGGACCAGCTGGCCCTCATGGTCAAGGCGTCCAACGAAGGCGCGGGTCTTGAATTCGAGACCATCAAGCGATTGCTGCGCCTCACGATCGACATCGTCGTCCACATCGACGCCCACGGCGGGCGTCGTGCGATCACGGGAATCGACTTCGACCCCGAGGGCAGGTGGGCATGATCCCCGGCATCGAGTCGCTTGCCTGCGGACCGTTGGCCGTCCCCTACGAGGTGATGGAGCATGTCGTGCGCGTCGAGTCCTCGCGCAACCCCTATGCCATCGGCGTCGTGGGCGGGCGGCTGGAACGCCAGCCCCGCAGCCTGGGCGAGGCCGTCGCGACGATGCGGATGCTGGAGAAGGCGGGCCGCAACTATTCGGTCGGGCTCGCCCAAGTCAACCGGATCAACTTCGAGGCGCAGGGACTCTCGTCCGCCGAGCAGGCCTTCGACCCCTGCGCCAACTTGGCGGCAGGCGCCCGGATCCTCGCTGATTGTCTCCGAAGGCACGATGGCCGGTGGGGGGATGCATTCAGCTGCTACTACTCGGGTAACGCGACCACCGGATACCGGCATGGTTACGTCGCCCGTGTCTTCGCGTCGATGGCCGGCGCGAGCCGGACGCACCCGGTGGGCGACCCCGTGGTCGCGTCACGGGTCGAGCCCGTGCATGCCGCGCGCGCGC
>JAJTHD010000107.1 GCA_021297925.1 Lysobacteraceae bacterium | reverse complement strand
TCGTCGCGTTCGAGGCGCGTTCGGCGAGTCGCTGCACTTCGTCGGCCACGACCGCGAAGCCGCGGCCCGCTTCACCGGCGGAGGCCGCCTGGATGGCGGCGTTCAGCGCGAGGATGTTCGTCTGTTCCGAGATGTCGTTGATGAGCTCGATGATCGAGCCGATTTCCTGCGAACTCTCGCCGAGGCGCTTGATGCGCTTCGAGGTTTCCTGGATCTGGTCACGGATGTTGTCCATGCCCTGGATCGTCTGGCGCACCACTTCGGCGCCCTTGGCGGCGATCTGCACGGAGCGCTGGGCCACGTCGGCCGATTCGGCCGAGTTCTTCGAGACTTCGTCGATGCTGGCCGCGATTTCGCTGATCTTCGCCGAGGCCGAGGTGATCTGCTGCGCCTGGTGCTCGGCGGCGTCGGCGAGGTGCATGGCCGTCGCCTGCGTCTCCTGCGCGGCGGCGGCCACCTGCACGGCGGTCTCGTTGATCGTGCCGACGAGGGCGCGGAGCTGGTCGATGGCGAAGTTGATCGAGTCGGCGATCGCGCCGGTGATGTCCTCGGTCACCGTCGCCTTGGCGGTCAGGTCGCCCTCGGCGAGCGAGCCCATCTCGTCCAGCAGGCGCAGGATCGCCTCCTGGTTGCGCTGGTTGAGCTCAGTGGCGGCGCGCTCGCGGCGGCGGCCTTCCGAGAAGATCGTGGACAGAAGGCCGACGAGGCCGATGACCAGGAGCGAGCCGGCGCCGAAGGCCCACCAGTTGTTGGGGAACACGCGGGTCAGGTTCGCGTTGCCGAAGGCGTTCGCCAGCGCGGCGCTATTCTCGCCCAGCAGCTCGGCATCGCCCGACAGCACCTCGCCGGCGGCCTGCACCGCGAACAGGTTCGGGGCGGCGGCGAGGATGGCATCGAGCTCCTTCTGCGCGTCGGCGAACTGGGTCTCCACGGCCTGCACCGCGGTGCGGGCGGCCTGCGACGTGACGGCCTCGACGCCGAGGTCGTCGTTGCCACCCTTCAGGCCGGCCAGCACCTGGGAGAACAGCGCGGCGTCGCGCGACAGCGCATCGGACTGGTCGGAACCCGAGCGGATTTCCGCGACGCGCTGCGCCATGCGGTTGGCCAGCACGATCTGGCGGTTGGCGAAGTACACCTGGGTCGCCGGGGCGCCGGCGTCGGCCATGGCGCGCACGACCTCGTCGAGACGGGCCGTGATGCGCGGGATGCGGCCGGTGAAGGAGTCCGCCGTCTGCGACAGCGAGAGGATCTCGTTCTGGGCCGCGAGGATGCGGTCGGTGTCGGCGGACATGCGCGTCCAGGTGCCCGAAACCCGCCCCAGCGCGGCCCCGACCTGCGGCATGAGGACGCTGCCCTTGTAGCCCGGGATGCCCTTGTCGCCGCTGCCATCGTTCAGGGCACCGACCGCGTCGGTGATGGCCCCCCGCGTGCCCTGCAGTTCGGCGAAGGCCTCTTCGCGGCCGTTGATGGCCTCGCCGGCGAATCGGCCGAGCTTCTGCGCGTCCACCTGGAGGCCGAACGCAAGCGCCGAGGCGCTGGCCACCTGGTTCGCGTAGTACGCGGCGACGAGGAAGTTCGCGAGGAACACGACCGCGGAGATGGCCAGCACGACGGCCCAGGCGCGGACGCCAACGCGGCGAAGGCGGTCCTGGAGGGTGACTTTCGTAGCGCTCATTGCAGTGGACCTCGGATCGGGATCGGTGGACTCAGGCCGCGGCCTGGCGGAATTCGGGGGTGCGGGACAGCAGCGGGATGTCGAGGACGCCCCAGATGGCGTCGCCCAATCGATAGGCGCGGGCGACGACGTGGGCGTAGCGGCCCTCGAAGGATTCCGGGCGGTCGACGAGGTGCGAGTCGTTGAAGGACCGCTGGCCGTAAAGCTCGTCGATGAGCAGGATGACGTTGCCGCCCGGCTGCTTCACCAGCAGGCAGCGCTGGCCCTCGTTGACGACGCTGCGCTCGCCCTCGAGGAACTGCTTGAGATCGACGACGCCGTAGAGGCTGCCACGGATGTTGGCCAGCCCCAGCATCCAAGGCTGGGAGCCCGGCACGGTCGTCAGGACCGGGAGGCTGAGGATTTCGACCACTTCGCCGAAGGCGCCGACCAGCCGGTGCCGACCGACGCGGAACCCGACCCCGCGCCAATGCCCGGGGGCCTCGACGAGCTCGGGGCGGCCGGGCTGGTGGGCCAGCGAGCGGCGTTCGTAGTCGAGCAGGAGGTCGAAGGGGGCGAGGCTCATGGGGCGTGCACGTAACGGCGGACGGCGTCCAGGAGCTCGTCGCGGGTGAAGGGCTTCGTCAGGTAGTCCTCGGAGCCGACGATGCGGCCGCGGGCCTTGTCGAAGAGACCGTCCTTCGAGGACAGCATGATCACCGGCGTGCCCCGGAACAGCTGGTTGGCCTTGATCAGCGCGCAGGTCTGATACCCGTCGAGGCGGGGCATCATGATGTCGACGAAGATGAGGTGGGGCTGCACTTCGGCGATGCGGCCGAGCGCCTGGAAGCCGTCGTCGGCGGTGACGACCTCCGCGCCCTCCCTCTTCAGGAGGGTCTCCGCGGTGCGCCGGATGGTCCTCGAGTCATCGATCACCATGACCCGCAGGCCCGCCAGGGCACCGGCCTCGTTGCTGTCTGTCATTGCGTTCCCCACGACGTGCGATCGGCCGGGGTCGGGCCCGGGGCCCGGAACGTCCGGCAATCCAAGCTATATCCCAGCGTCAAGAAAATGTGTCAAGCCCGCGCGGTGTCTGGACTTCCGGCGTCGCTTCGGGCAGGACGCCCCCTGCTACCCTTGTCTGCTGCCGCCCCACCGGAGCCTTTCGGAATGCATCGTCGCCTCGCCGTCGTGATGGACCCCATCGCAGGCATCAAAATCGTGAAGGACAGCACATTCGCGATGCTGCTCGAGGCCCAGCGCCGGGGGTGGGCGCTGCACTACGTCGTCCCGGGCAGCCTCGGGATGCGGGGCGGCACGGCGGGCGGTCGACTGGCCCCGCTGGCGGTGAAGGACGACAAGGCGGGCTGGTTCCAGCTCGGGGACGCGGCGTGGACCCCGCTGTCGGCCATGGACCTCGTGCTGATGCGCAAGGACCCGCCGGTCGATGCGGACTTCCTCCACGACACCCAGGTCCTCAGCGCCGCCGCCGCGCAGGGCGCCCGGGTGTGCAACGACCCGGCCGGGCTCCGCGACCTCAACGAGAAGCTGGCGGCGCTGCTCTTCCCGGACTGCATCCCGCCGACGCTGGTAAGCCGGGAAGCGCCCGAGTTCAAGGCCTTCGCGGCCGAGCACGGCGAGATCGTGCTGAAGACCTTGGACGGGATGGGCGGCCGTTCGATCTTCCGCAGCCGCCGCGGCGACCCCAACCTCAACGTCATCCTCGAGACCCTGACGGCCGACGGCCGCCACCTGGCGATGGCGCAGCGCTTCCTGCCGGAGATCGCCGACGGCGACAAGCGCGTGCTGCTGGTGGACGGCGTGCCGGTCTCGCACTGCCTCGCGCGCATCCCGCAGGGCGACGAGTTCCGCGGCAACTTGGCAGCCGGCGGCCGCGGCGAGGTCCGGACCCTGACGGCGAGGGACCGCGAGATCGCCGAGCGCGTGGGGCCGGAACTGCGTCGCCGGGGCATGCAGTTCGTCGGGCTGGACGTCATCGGGGGTTACCTCACCGAGGTCAACGTCACCAGTCCGACCTGCATCCGGGAGATCGATGCCGGGGCCGGCCTGAACATCGCCGGCCTGCTGTTCGATGCACTGGAGCGCGACGCGGGGTGACGCGAACGACCGCCTCCCGGCCCAACGCCGCGCCCGCCCCGGCCGCGCCCGGGGCGCCGCAGCGGCTCGCGGCCACGACCCTGCTCGCCCTCGCCGCCCTGGCGATCGCGATCCTGGGCGTGAGCTTTGGACGCGACGACGCGGCGCCGATCACCCCGACCCTCGACGTGATCCTGACGGAGACCACCAGCGACCAGCGGCCGGAGCGGGCCGATTTCCTCGCCCAAGCCCGGAACCAGGGCGGGGGCGAGCACGACGAGGCCCGCCGTCCGCGGGAAGCGGTCAGCGCGCCGGTTCCGAGGCCCGAGGACGGGATCGCCCCGGTGCCGATCCGGGCGCAGTCGCCCCTCGCGCAGGACGCCCGCCCGGAGCCGGTGGTGACCTCGCGCGCGGCGACGCCCGAGCGCGCGCCCGACCTCGCGCCCCGGCCCGACACGCCGCCGTCGACGCTCCCGCTGGGCGAGCAGCTCGTCGAACAGCAGATCGAGATGGCCCGGCTGGCGGCCGAGATCGAACGCCGCGAGGCCCGCTACGCCAAGCGACCCAAGCGCAAGTTCGTCTCGGCCAGCACCGAGGAGTACGCCTACGCGCAGTACCTCAAGCAGTGGGTGGAGCGGGTCGAACGGGTGGGCAACGCGAACTATCCGGAGCGTGCCCGCGCCGCCCGGTTGGAAGGCACGCTGGTGATGACCGTGGCGGTGCGCCGGAACGGCAGCGTCGAGTCCATCGTGCTGAACACGCCGAGCCGCCACGAAACGCTGAACCAGGCCGCCCGGCGCATCGTCGGCCTGGCCGCGCCCTTCCCCGCCGTGCCGCAACAGGGCGAATCCGTGGACGTGCTCCACATCACCCGCACCTGGGTGTTCAAGAACGGCGAGGTGAGCAGCGGGGAGTGACGCGGGTCAGGCGCCGCGAGCGGCGCGGGCCGCGGCCTGTTCCGCCGACGTGAGGGCGACCTTGTCGCGCAGGTAGGTCGGCTCGAGGCGCTCGGGCGCGACAGCGCCCCCGCGGGTGACGTCCCGCGCGGCGATGGAGGCCACGGCCGCCGCCGTTGGCAGCGCCGTGGGCACGGTGCGGACGAAGTGCCGCGACAGAGCGCTGGACCACGACCCGCCCCCCGCGGCGAAGCCGGTGCCCACGCCGATCCGCGCGGCATTCGCCTCGCCCCAGCGATCGAGCAGCCGGTCCGACGCCGCGTCGACAGGCCACAGGGCCTCCGGCGCGATGGCCCGGGGCAGCCCGTCGCGGTCGGCATCGAACTCGCCGACGTAAAGCTCGCCCATCCGGGCATCGATCGCCGCGAGCGCCGGCCCTTCCGCGAGGAACGGCCCGGCCAGCGCCGCCAGCGTGGACACCGGCACGACCGGCCGGTCCAACCCGAGCGCGATGCCTTGCACGAGGCTGATCGCCAGCCGCACGCCGGTGAAGGCGCCGGGACCGACGCCGACGGCCAGCACATCCAGCTGCGACTTCGCGACCCCCGCCTCGGCGAGCAGGGCTTCCGCCCACGGCAGCGCCAGCTCGGCATGGCGGCGCGGCGCCACCTCGTGGCGGGCGAGGACGCGCCCGTCGTGCCACAGGGCGACGGAGCAGGCCTCCGTGGCGAGCTCGAAGGCGAGCAGGATCACGTCGTCGCCTCCGCGGCATAGGACGGGTCGAAGAAGGCCTGCACGTCCGCCAACGCCCGGGTGCGCGTCAGCGGCGGCAGGCTGGCCATGAACACGCGGCCGTAGGGCTTGCTGACGAGGCGCGGGTCGCAGAGCACCAGCACGCCGCGGTCGTCGTGCCGGCGTATGAGACGGCCGACGCCCTGCTTCAGCGCGATGGCCGCGGCGGGCACCTGCTCGGCAAGGAAGGGATTGCCGCCGCGGCGGCGGACGGCTTCGAGCCGCGCTTCCAGCACCGGATCGTCCGGCGCGGCGAAGGGCAGCTTGTCGATGACGACGACGGAGAGCGCATCGCCGGCGACATCCACGCCCTCCCAGAAACTCGCCGCACCGAGCAGCACGCCATTCCCAC
>JAJTHD010000230.1 GCA_021297925.1 Lysobacteraceae bacterium | reverse complement strand
TCTGATCGACGAACTGGCCGCCGCCTTCGGCGTGCAGTGCGTGGTGGTCGGCGTCGATTCGCTGAAGGATGCGGACGGCGAATGGCGCGTGCGCCAGTACACGGGCGACCCTTCCAAGACGAAGGCTTTGGGGCGCAGCACGCTGGACTGGGTGGCCGAGGCGCAGGACCGCGGCGCCGGCGAGATCGTGCTGAACTGCATGGGCAGCGACGGGGCCAAGACCGGCTATGACCTCGAACAACTGGCCGCCGTGCGCGCGATCTGCCGGGTGCCGCTGGTCGCCTCGGGCGGCGCGGGTGCGGTCGAGCACTTCATCGACGCCTTCCGGTTCGCCGATGTCGATGCCGCACTTGCCGCATCGGTCTTCCATTCGGGTACCGTGCCGATCCCTTCACTCAAGGCCCGCCTCGCCGAGGCCGGCATCGAGGTGCGACGTGACTGATCCGACTTCCGGCGCCCGGACGGCGCCCTTCGACCTCGATGCGCTCGATTTCGCCAAGCAGGGTGGATTGCTCCCGGCCGTCGTGCAGGACGCGCGCACCCGCCGCGTGCTGATGCTGGGCTACATGGACCGCGCCGCCGTCGAGGCGACGCTGGCCAGCGGCAAGGTCACCTTCTTCAGCCGCAGCAAGAACCGGCTCTGGATGAAGGGAGAGACCTCCGGCGACATCCTTGAATTCGTGGCGATCACCACCGATTGCGACGCCGACGCGTTGCTGGTGCAGGCCATCCCGCACGGGCCGACCTGCCATCTCAAGCGCTGCAGCTGCTTCCCCGACGCGCCGGGCAGCGTGCTGGCGGATCTGGAAGCGACGATCGAGCAGCGCGAGCGCGAACGTCCTGCTGGCAGCTATACCACCACGCTGTTCGAGTCGGGCGTTCGGAAGATCGCCCAGAAAGTGGGCGAGGAGGGCGTCGAGACGGCGCTGGCCCTTGTCGCACAGGACGACAGGGCGGTCCTCGACGAGGTCGCCGACCTCGTGTTCCACACGCTCGTCGGCCTGCGTGCCCGAGGTCTTGGCCTTGCGGACGTCGAGCGCGTGCTGGCGAGGCGCCACGCCGCGAAGATCCGAGTCACCGACTGAGCGGCTCGCGTCCTGTGCGTGCGTCGGTCGGACCGCCCACGCATACGCGGTCCCGCCCGGAGGTCTTGGCCATGTAGAGCGCCCGGTCGGCCTGCTGGATCAGGTCGGTCATGTCGTCGCCGCCGCGGCCCGCGGCGATGCCGATGCTGGCCGTCGTGTGCACGCGAACGCCCCCGACGTCCATCGCCAAGTCTCGGGTGCGCTCGACGACGTCCTTTGCCACGCGCTCCGCGACGTCACGCGGGGCCCGGTGGAGGACGACGAGGAATTCCTCGCCGCCCATCCTCACCACGAGATCCGCGTGGCGGACGACGCTGTGCAGTAGACCTGCGAATCGCGCGAGGTAGGCGTCCCCGGCAGCATGGCCATGGTGGTCGTTGATCGCCTTGAAGTGGTCGATGTCGATGGCCATGACCGACAGCGGATCGTTCGCCCCGAGCCTCGCGGAGAGCGCTTCCCATTCGTGCTGGAGGCCGCCGCGGTTGAGGCAACCGGTCAGTGGGTCGGTGCGGGCGCGTTGCGCGAACATCGTCAGCGCGCGAAAACTCGCGAGCATCATCACGCAGAGGTTGAAGGTGCTCCAGAGTGCGAGATCCAGCCAGACCCAGTCGACGTAGTGCGGCACGAGCACCGGGCCGGTTCCGAGCCATTCCTGCACCGATCCGATCGCATACAGGGGCAGCAGCGCGGCAGCACAGACCCCGGCCCACCATGCGGGCAGCCGGTAGGGCTTCGGGTAGGCGTGCAGCAGGACGGCGGCGAGACCCGCCACGCATGCCGAATTGGCGAGATCCGACGCGAGTTTCAGTGGGTCCACGGCAGGCCAGGGCACGAGGGCGGTGCTCACGATCACCGTGGCGACCGCCCAGCACAGCCAGCGGATAAGGTGTCGCAGCGGGTGTTCGAGCAAGGCCGCGAGGCCACCGACCATCGCGGCGCTGCCGAAAGCCGAGGCCAGCAGTGCAAGCCATGCGAGCCACGGACGCTGCGATGCCGGGATGCCCGCGGTCAGCAGCAGGATGAACAGGCTCGAGCCCGCGGTGAAGCCGATGTGTCCCAACGCATACATCGTGGCCCCACCGAGCGTGGCGTGGCGGAAGACCGCCGCCAGCGAAGCGATCAGGGCGGCGAACGTGATCGCTACGAAACCGTCGGCCACGAGGGAGTGCAGCAAATCGGCATTCACGTAAGAAATCGATTCTCAAAGCCATCGGCGGGTGCCCAGCTTACGCCCTCCGTGGTGCGGGCCGTATCATCGACGGACGCTCTACCGGTCGGATGCTGCCGATGACACGACGCCCTTCGCCGCTCGCGGTGGTCCTCGCCAGCGTCCTCGCCCACGCGCCGCTCATGACGGCCGCCGCAGGGCAGGGCGCGTCCGGAACGCCGCTTCTGGCGGGTCGCGTGTTCCTCGACCTCGATGGCGACGGCCGCTGGCGCGAGGGCGAGCCCGGCGTGGCGGGCGTGGCGGTCTCGGACGGCGGGCGCTGGGGGCGCAGCGCGGAGGATGGTCGCTACACCCTTGCCGCCGGTTCGGGGCCGCGTGAGCCCCTCTTCGTCGTGAAGCCGCCCGCTTACGCGCTGGCTCGGCGTCCCGACGGCCTGCCTGATGCCTGGCGTCCCGCCGGCACGAGGTCCTGGGACATTCCCCTGCGCGAGGCGCCCCAGGCCATGCCCTACGAGGTTCGCTTGTTTGGCGACCCCCAAGCGAAGAACGAGGCCGATGTCGGCTTCTTCCGGCGCGACATCGTCGAGTCGGAGTTGGCCTTGCCGCGCGCGCGCCTCGGGCTCTCGCTGGGGGACATCGTGCATTCCAACCTCGCGCTGTACCCGGCGATGGTTCGGGCCACGGCGGCCATGCGGACGCCTTGGCTCCACGTCAGCGGCAACCACGACCGCGACCACGGGGCCGGCAGCGACGAGGGTTCGCTGGCCACGTTCCGGCGCTTCTTCGGGCCCGATACCTTCGCATGGGAAGAGCCGGGGATGGCGCTTGTCGTCCTCGACAACACCGTGCATGAGCCGGGTAGCGGCGTTCCCGCCCGCTACGTCGGCGGCCTGCGCGAGGCGCAGTTCCGCTTCCTCGAGGCTTATCTTGCGATGCTGCCGGCCGACCGCCTGCTGCTCGTCGCCATGCACATCCCGCTGTTCGACACGAATCCCGATCCCGCGGTCGATAGTTTCCGCGATGCTGACCGGCAGCGGCTCTACCGCCTGTTGGCGGTGCACCCGCGCGTCCTGCTGCTCAGCAGCCACACCCACCAGCAGCAGCACCGCTGGCACGGTGCGGCGGAGGGCTGGCCCGGCACCGAGCCGCTGCACGAATACAACGTCGGCGCGGCCTGCGGCGCCTTCTGGAGTGGCGTGAGAGACGGCCGTGGCATTCCCGATGCCCGCATGGCCGACGGCACGCCGAACGGATTCGCGACGCTCGCCGTCCGCGCCGGCGGGGCTTACGACCTGCGCTGGCATGTCGCGGGCGACTCGCACGACCCGCCCTTCGCGCTGCACGCGCCCAGCGTGCTTCGTCGCGGCGCTTGGCCGGGTTTCGGCCTGTACGCGAATGTCTGGATGGGCGACGCTGGCACGCGCGTCGAGTACCGCGTGGGGGAGGGGGCCTGGCAGCCGATGCGCCGCGTCGATCGCCCCGATCCGGCGCTCGCGGCCATCAACGCCGACGACGACCGTGCCGACGCCCTGCGGGCCTACGATCGCGCACCGGAGGCCGTGGATTCGCCGCACCTCTGGCGCGGCACGCTGCCCACGGACCTTCCCGCCGGCGAGCATGTCGTCGAGGTCCGCGTGTTCGACCGTTGGCGCGGCGAGTTGCGCCGCAGCCTGAGTTACCGGCTGGACGACGCCTCGCCCTGAGTCGAAGCCTGCTTCGGACGCTCGCGCGCCGTCGGTTCCATCGTGCGCCCGGCAACGCAGCGTTCCGGAGTCGAGGATGCCACGAGGCTTGCCCGGCGCGGCTCCCGTCCCCACGATCCGTTGCAGTCCCCGATCGGAACGTCCATGAGTCCTCTGTTCACTCCCGTCACTGCCGGCGCGCTCGCGCTGCCGAACCGCATCGCCATGGCCCCGCTGACCCGCGCCCGAGCGGGCCGAAGCCATCTCCCCAACGCGCTGATGGCCGAGTATTACGCCCAGCGCGCGAGCGCCGGCCTGCTCATCGCCGAGGCGACGATGGTCTCTCCCGACGCCAGCGCCTTCACCGGCGAGCCCGGCATCTTCGACGAGGCCTGCGTGGCCGGTTGGAAGGGGGTGACCGATGCCGTGCACGCGAAGGGCGGCCGCATCGTGTTGCAGCTCTGGCACCCGGGCCGCGCCGCGCACTCGCTGCTCGACGGCGGCCGGCAACCGGTGTCCAGCACCGATCGCGCCATCCAGGGCGACACCATCCATACCCCCGAGGGGCCGAAGCCCTATGAGGTGCCGCGCCGCCTCGACGTAACCGAGCTGCCGGGCATCGTCGACCTGTTCGTCGAAGGAGCGAAGCGCGCCC
>JAJTHD010000095.1 GCA_021297925.1 Lysobacteraceae bacterium | reverse complement strand
CTGGTTCGACGTGATGGATTTCGTGGCGCCGCTGGTGCCGCTGGGGCTCGGCTTCGGGCGTATCGGCAACTGGATCGGCGGCGAGTTGTGGGGGCGCGTCACCGACTCGCCGCTCGGCGTCGTCTTCCCTCGGGCGCTGCCGGCGGAATACGCCAACCTGCCGATCGAGCAGCTGCGCGTGCTGCATGCGCAAGGCCTGCTGGAGCCGTTCGCGCGCTACCCGTCGCAGCTGCTGCAGGCGCTGCTCGAGGGGCTGGTGATGTTCGCGGTGCTGTGGTGGTTCAGCACGAAGCCGCGTCCGCGCTTCGCGGTGTCCGGCATGTTCGCCCTGCTGTACGGCGTGTTCCGCATCGTCGCCGAGTTCTTCCGCCAGCCGGACGCGCAGTACGGGTACCTCGCCTTCGACTGGCTGACGATGGGCATGGTGCTGAGCGTCCCGATGGTTGCCGTTGGCCTGTGGCTGCTCTGGCGCTCGCACACGGCCCCGACGCTCGCGAAGGGGGGTGCGTGATGCAGGCCTACCACGACCTCCTTGCCCACGTGATGGCGAACGGCGCGATCAAGACCGACCGCACCGGCACCGGTACGCGCAGCGTGTTCGGCGCGCAGATGCGTTTCGACCTGTCGGCCGGCTTCCCGCTGGTGACGACCAAGAAGGTGCACTGGAAGTCGGTCGTGCACGAGCTGCTGTGGTTCCTGAAGGGCGAGACCAACATCGCCTACCTGAAGGAACACAAGGTCAGCATCTGGGATGAATGGGCCGATGCCGACGGCGAGCTGGGCCCGGTCTACGGCAAGCAGTGGCGCAGCTGGGCCGCGCCGGACGGCACCGTGGTCGACCAGATCGGCGACGTCATCGCGCAGATCCGCACGAACCCCGATTCCCGGCGGCTGATCGTCAGCGCTTGGAACGTGTCGGACTTGCCGAAGATGGCCCTGATGCCCTGCCACGCCCTGTTCCAGTTCTACGTCGCCGACGGCCGCTTGAGCTGCCAGCTGTACCAGCGATCGGCCGACCTGTTCCTCGGTGTGCCGTTCAACATCGCGAGCTACGCACTGCTGACGCAGATGATCGCCCACAGCTGCGACCTCGGCCCCGGCGACTTCGTCTGGACCGGCGGCGACTGCCACATCTATTCCAACCACGTGGACCAGGTGACCGAGCAGCTCGCGCGCGAGCATCGCGCACTGCCCACCGTGCGCCTCAACCCCGACGTGCGCGACGTGCTCGCCTTCCGCTACGAGGACATCGAGCTCGCCGGCTACGACCCGCACCCGGCCATCAAGGCGCCGGTGGCGGTGTAGCGCCGGTGCCCCAGCCACGCCCCCATCCATCCCCGCAAGGACCCTCCCGTGAATCGCCCGTTCCCCCTCGTCGCCCTCTGCCTGGGATTGTGCGTCCCGCCCGTCGCCGCGGCGTCGCCCCCCGCGCCCCTCCCGCCCACCCACGTACCGGCCCCGGTGCCCGCCGCGCCGGCGATCGACACGGTGGTGGGGTCGGTCGACCTTCCTTGGCCGGTCAAGGTCGTGTCCAGTCGCGAGACCCTGACCCTCAGTGGTGCGACGACCGTGCTGCACCTGCAGGGCACGGAGGGGGACATGGCGGGACGGCCCGTGGTCCTCGTCGCGAACTACAGCAAGCCGCCGAAGAACCCGGTGCTGAATTGGTCGTCCCTGCTTCAGGAGAACGTCGAGGCGGTGGCCGGCACGGGCAAGGCGCGCGTCGCCGACCTGTTCCGCATCGACGGCTTCGATTTCGCCCTGCTGGACTATCGGCCGGCCGAGACGCCCATCGCGCTTTCCACCGGAGGGGACGGTCCCGTCCGCTTCCGCGATCCCGTGGACACCGGCCTCGAGCGGACCGTCGAGATCGTCGGCGTGGTCAGCGGGTCGCTGGTCCGTGTCACGGTCGGCCTGCCGGACCTCGCCATCGATCCGTCCGCGCTGCATGCCCGGCTGCGCGCGTGGAAGCCCGACGTCACGCGCCTCCTGCGGCTCGCCTCGCGCCTCAAGGAGCGGAATGACGCCCTGATCCGGGGCCCCGTGGTGACACTGGTCAACACCCGCCTCGACTTCCAGAAGGACATGGAGATCAAGCTGGTCGGGGAGTCGATCCTTCGCGATGCGTCAAGTCGGATCGTCGGCCGCGCGCAGACGATCAACCTGAACCGCGTGGGGTTCTGGACGGCGCAGGCCGTGAACGTGCGCGCCTCCTGCGAGTTCCTGGAGCGGGACGAAGGCGCCGATCGCATGACGCTCGAGGACTGGCTCGTCGACGAAACCGCCGATGGCGACGTCGAGATGACGCCCGCCGAGGCGATGACGCTCTCGCGGGTCGCGGGGCAGGTGCGGAAGGCCAAGATCCGAGAGCCTTACCGGACGTTCGACGGGTTCCTCTGGATCGGCGGGACGGCCGAACACGAGCACCAGCTGGAGATCATCCGCGTGATGTCCGGTGGGGTCGAGCGCCGGATCCTCGAGCAGGTCGACGCCCAGCCGCTGGAGTGCCGGCTGGATGGCGCCTGAGGGGCCCTCCCTCGCCCTCGTCGCTGCGCTCGACCGTGATTTCGCGATCGGGCGCCGCAACGCATTGCCCTGGTCCTTGCCCGACGACCTCAAACGTTTCAAGGCCGTGACGCTCGGCCATCCGATCCTGATGGGCCGCAGGACCGCGGAATCCCTG
>JAJTHD010000038.1 GCA_021297925.1 Lysobacteraceae bacterium | reverse complement strand
CTGCGTCGCTTCGAGGACTATCTGGATGACACCCGCGCCGCCTTCTCGGCTCTCACGGCGGGCACGGACGGCACCGCGCTGGTGTTCGGCCATTCGATGGGCGGGCTGATCGCCACGCATTTCGCCGCCTCGGTACCGGAGCGCTGCCGCGCCCTGGCGCTCAGCAGCCCGATGCTCGCCCGCGCGCTCGCGGTGAACCCGCTGAAGCTGCTGGCCGCGCACGTTCTGGGCCGACTGCTGCCTGTGTTCTCGATGCCCAGCGGCATCACCGGCGCGCATCTGACGAGTGATCCGGACGAGATCGCACTTCACGATGCCGACCCGCTGGTCCTCCACCAGGCGCGCGCAGGCTGGTTCATCGCGCTCGAAGCGGCGATGGCGACCGCACCCGCGGCCGTGGCGCGCCTGACCATGCCGCTCTACCTGATGCACGGCGAGGCCGACCCGCTGACCGCCTTCGACGCGAGCCGAGCGCTGTTTCCTTCGGCCCCGAGTATCGACAAGACCTTCGTGCCCCTGCCCGGCATGCGCCACGAGACCTTGCATGAAGTCGGCCGCGAGACCGTGCGCGCGAATCTCGTGGCGTGGCTGGCGGCGCACGCGGCCCCCTGATCCCCGCGGCAGGCGGTCAACCGAAGGCGCCTCCGCGCGTTTGTCGCCTCAAACCGTCTGAAGAGGCACCTCGCCATGGGCATCACACGCACCCTCCTCCCGCGGGTCCGGCACGGGCTGTCGCTGCTCGGCGCGCTGGCCGCCGGCATGCTCTGGGCCGCCCCGCCCCCGACCGCCGACCAGATCGCCGCCGCGCGCGCCTACCACGAGTCGGCGGGGGGCCAGGGGCTCGTCATCCTGCACGACGGCCAACTGATCCATGAGTCGTATGCCAACGGCGGCAACGCGAACACGCAGGTGCTGCTGGCCAGCGGCACGAAGGGCTTCACCGGCCTGTTCGGGGCCATGGCCGCCGAGGACGGGCTGTACCGGCTGGACGACCCGGTGGCCGAGGTGGTGCCCGAGTGGAGCAGCGATCCCCGGCGCTCGCGCATCACCTGGCGCCACCTGCTCACGATGACGAGCGGCCTTGATGACGTGAAGGAGCAGAGCAGCTGGGAAAGCTTCCTGCAGGCCAAGGCCGTCGCCGACCCGGGCACTCTCTTCGATTACGGCAGCGCGCCGAACGTGTTCGGCGCTGCCCTGCAGCGCAAGCTCGGCAGTGAGAAGGTGGCGGACTACATGCAGCGTCGCCTGTTCGGTCCACTGGGCATCCAGATGAGCTGGCGCGGCAATTTCAGCGACGGCAACCCGCAACTCAGCGGCGGCGCCTACGTGCGGACGCGCGAATGGGCCAACCTCGGCGAGATGGTGCGGCTTGGCGGGCGCTGGAAAGGCCAAACCCTGATTTCGCAGGACCGGCTCGAACAGGCGTTGACGGGAACGACGCCCAACCCCGCCTATGGCCTGTATTGGTGGCTGAATCGCGAGGTCCCCGATTCGCTCGCACAAACGGCACCGCAGTTCGAACGCCACATCCTCGGCCTGATCGAGGCCGCGTTCCTTCCCGACGACTTCGCCATGGCGGCCGGCGCCTATGAGCAACGGCTGTACGTCATTCCTTCACTTCAACTGGTGGTCGCGCGCAACGGGCCGAAGTCGGCGGGCGGTCGCTTCGACGACGTGGCGTTCCTGTCACGGCTCCTGCCGCCCGTGCCGCCGCGCAACCACACGGCTTTGTACTGGGCTCCGCTCGAGCCGGGCTGGACGCTGGCCGTCTCCCATGTCGGCGAACAGGTGTTCCCGGTCTGGATGACCTACGGCGAAGACGGCAGTCCGGAGTGGTTTTCCCTCGAGTCGCTGAAGCCCGACGCACAGGGCGTGCTCCGGGGGGACATCGTGCGCTGGACGGGCAGCCCCTTCGCGCCCGGCACCGGGCCCGTACCGCCCCAGCGGACCCCTGCAGTCCTCGGCACGGTGACGCTTCTCTTCGCGAGCAACGGCGATCTCGAGTTCGGCGTGAAGTTGGGCAGCGAGCCCGTCCGCACGCGCAAGCTGGTGCCCTTCGCGATCGATGCCAAGCCCCCCACCTGCGTGTTCACCGTCGGCTCCCGTGCCGGCTCGGGCAACCTCAGCGGCCTGTGGTGGAACCCCGAGGCCCCGGGTTGGGGCGTGAACGTGGTGCACCAAGGCAGCCGCATGTTCCTCGCCGGCTACACCTACGACGGCGACGGCACGCCCGGCTGGTCCGTGGCGCTGCTCGAGCGCCAAGCCGACGGCAGCTACCGGGGCGACATGGGGCGGCCGGTGGCCGGCACGCCGTTCAATCGAACGGAAGGACTCGCCGTGACCAACTTCCCCCTGCCCCTGGTCGGCACCATGACGCTGCGG
Source organism: Lysobacteraceae bacterium (assembly GCA_021297925.1). Taxonomy (GTDB): domain Bacteria; phylum Pseudomonadota; class Gammaproteobacteria; order Xanthomonadales; family Xanthomonadaceae; genus Silanimonas. Next base: position 13,648 of record JAJTHD010000038.1, on the reverse strand, counting down.
CCCGAGAACGGCGAGCGGGTAACCATGGAGATCGATGCGGCCGGTGTGCTCACGAGCACGCCGATCCGGCGGTTCTCCGGCGCCCTGCCCCAGACGGAGTGCACGGACTGAGCGCGAGCGCGGACGTTCCCTAAAGCACGACGCTCGTCTCTTCCATCCGTCCCAGCAGGCGGGCCAGTCGCACCCCGGGGTCCAACTCCGGGTCGAGGAGGTGCCGCAGCAGCGCGTCGGCCGACGCCTCCAGCGCGTCGTCGGCGAGCTCTACCGCGCCATGCAGCACGTAGGCGGGCAGGAAGGTCATGCCCAGCAGGTTGGCCGTCTGCTGCAGGGGCTTCAGCAGTTCGCTCATCGCATAGTGGTTGTAGCCCCCCGCCTGGTAGGACGTCGCCGGCCCGCCCGTCGAGATGGCGGAGACCCATGCCTTGCCCCTCAGGGCGTGCCCCCCGGGCCCATAGGCCCAGCCGTAGGTCAACACATCGTCCAGCCACTTCTTCATCAGCGGCGGCGTGGAGTACCACAAGAACGGATGCTGGAAGACGATGCGGTCATGCGCGAGGAGCAGCGACTTTTCATGTTCGACGTCGATCCGCCAGTCGGGATAGCGCTCGTACACGCGATGGACGGTCACTTCGGGCCGCTCGGCCAGCGCACTCGCCCATCGCCGGTTGACGCGCGAGGCGGCGAGGTTGGGATGGAAGACATTGACGAGGATCTTCATTGGCGGCTCCGGGTCGCTCAGGTTCTGGGGTTGCGGTCGAGCAGCGCCCCGATCCCCATGCCGTCGTACAGGCCGCGATGGAGGGATTCGAGCTGCTGGTTGTAGGGGGCGATGGCGTTGGCCATGCCGAGGAAGTCCACCGGCGTGCGAAAAGGGCGCTGGCCCGCCGGACGGTCGACCAGATCCGCGATCGCCTCGGCGACGCACCGGGGGTCCTGCGCCGGCGTGGCGTCCACCATGGCGATGAAGCCCTTGAGCGCGAGTTCCGGCTGGCGGGCGAACTCGCCATAGGCCGCTTCTCGACCGGCATCGGACGGGGGCATCAGGTGGCTGCTGAACGCCGTGTTGAAGCCGCCGGGCTCGACGATGACGCTGTCGATGCCCACCGGCGCGAGTTCGACCCGGTAGTTCTCGGCCAGTGCCTCGAGCGCCCACTTGCTCGCGTTGTAAGGGCCGTAGAAGGGCATGACCACGCGACCCAGCAGGCTCGACACGTGGATCAGCAGGCCCGATCGCTGGGCGTGCATCGTCGGCAACGCGGCCCGGTTGACCCGGGCGACGCCGAACACGTTGATATCGAAGAGCCGCTGCCAGTCGGCGCTGGTGAACGCCTCCTGCAGGCCATGCACGCCGACGCCGGCGTTGTTGACCACGACATCGAGGCGCCCGCCCAGGGCGTGCACCGCCTGGCGGACACCCCGCTCGACGCTGTCATCGTCGCTGACGTCCATCTCGACGACCGTCGCGCCTTCGGCCTCGAGGGCTTTCGCCTGCGTGGCATTGCGTCCGGCCGGATCGCGAACGGTCGCGACGACGCGATGGCCGCGCGCCAACAGGGCGGTGGTGGCGAGACGACCGAATCCGCCCGAGGCGCCGGTCAACAGGATGGTTTGCTTCATGGAAACTCTCCGTGGGTGGGTGCCCGATCGCCGGCGGCGAAGGGCCTGTCGCCACGGTAAGGCCCGCACGATTCCTGATTAATCGGGGAAAAATGGAATTACTATTCGCACAATGCGAATAATCAATCCGGGAGCGGCCCGCATGGACCTGATCAAGGCGATGCAGACCTTCGCCAAGGTGGCCGAACTCGGCAGCCTCTCGCGGGCCGCCGAGGCTCTGGACCTGCCCAACGCGACGGTGTCCCAACGGGTGTCGCAGCTGGAGGAGCACCTCGGCGTCAAGCTGCTCGTCCGGTCGACACGGCGCGTCTCCCTCAGCGACGAGGGCACGGCGTATTTCGACTGGTCGCAGCGACTCCTCGGCGAGATCACCGAGGTCGAGGACCGGCTGCGCGGACGCGTCGGATCGCCTCGCGGACGCATCCGGGTGGACGTCCCGGCCTCGGCCGGACGGCACGTCATCGCACCGGCACTGCCCGGCTTCCTGGAGCGCTACCCCGGCATCACCGTGGAATTGGGCAGCAGCGACCGGCCCGTCGACCTGATCCTCGAGAGCGTCGACTGCGTCATCCGCGGCGGCAACGGGCTGGATGAATCGCTGGTGGCGCGGAAGCTCGGAGAGCTTCCGGTCATCACCTGCGCCTCGCCGGCCTATCTCGGCCGATTCGGCACCCCCGCATCACCCCAGGCTCTGGAAGGGCACCGGGCCGTCAACTTCTTCTCGGCGAAGACCGGGAAGGCGATGCCCCTGGATTTCACGATCGACGGCCGCGTCGAGGAGACCCCGCTGCCCCACCGCGTGGGCACCAACGATGCCGACACCTACCGCGCCTTGGTCGTCGAGGGGCTCGGGATCGGCCAGTTCCCGAGCAGCGGCGTCGTCTTGGATGCACTCGCCGATGGACGCCTCGTGCGCATCCTCGAGGCCTGGGACCCGGAGCCCTTCCCGCTGTTCGTGATGTATCCCCGCAACCGGCATCTGAGTGCGCGCGTCCGCGCCTTCGTCGACTGGGCGATGGCGCTCTATGCCGAGGTGTTCCGGGGCGGTCCGCCGTCGGCGTCGGTCGTCGCCGGGCGATGAGGGAAAGAGGACCCGGGCCTCAATCCCCCGCGACGTCCCGCGGCGACACGCGCAGGCCTTCGGCGAGTTGGCGGTCCGGCGCCGCGACGATGACGTCGCCTTCAGCGAGCCCGGAGCGCACTTCGCGCCAGCGGCCATCGGTGAGGCCGACGGTCACCGGCACGGCGTTCACTCGCCCGGCGTCGATGCGCCACGCGCGCCATCCTTCGCCATCGCGCACCAGCGATTCGACCGGCACGCGCACCACGCCTTCCACGCGAGCAATCTCGACACGCGCCTCCACCTGGAAGCCGTGCCCGGCACCGGGCATCGGCTCGGCGGGGTCCAGCCAGACGTCGACGCGACGCTCCTCGACGCCGAGGGCGGATACCTTCAGGCGTCCGCTTGGGGCGATGCGCCGCACCCGCGCCGGCACCGCTGCGCCGCCCCAGCCTTCGATCCAGGCCGGCGCGCCTTCGCGCATCAGGGCGGCGTCCTGCGAGAGGAACTCCGCCACGACTTCGAGCGCGTCGGGACGCCCGACCTCCATCAAGGCCTCGCCAACCAGCACGGGCTTCGCGCTCTCGGCGTGGCGGGCCAGCACGCGACCCTCGATCGGCGACAACACTGCGACCGCCGCGCTCCCGCCCGCCTGCGACTCGGCCAACTCGGCGTCGATGCGGGCCACACCGGCATCGGCCGCCGCACGCTCGGCCTCGGCCTCGCGTCGCATCAACTGCGCGGCCCGGTGCGTCTGCTCCGAGACCAGACGCTGCGCCCACAGCCGGGCCGTGCGTTCGGCCTCGTCCGCCGCGAGTTGCGCATGGGCGCCGGCACGATCGCGCGTGGACCGCGCCTGCCGAAGGGCGGCTTCGAGGCTGGCGCGCGTGCGCGCATCGAGCGGCGTGCTCGACGCCGGATCGATCCAGGCCAGCACCGCGTCCTGCGCGACGGGATCGCCGACGTCCAGCGTGATGCGACGAAGCCGCCCGGCCACCGGCGCGGTGATCACGTAGGGCTCGCGGACGCGGGTCTCGCCGAGGTCCACCACGCTGCTCGCCAGATCGCCGCGCGCGACCGTGACGGCCTCGACGGGCAGCGCCCGTGGCCACCACCACGCGAGCACCAGAAGAACAACGACGGCCGCCGTTGCGAGAGCCAGCCACCGGGTACGTTGGCGAAGGGGGTTCGGCACGGCTTACTCCCGGGATTTCAGCGATTCGACGAGATCGATGCGATCGATGCCCCGACGCACGACCAGCAGGGCCGCCAGCACGGACGCGACGACGATGAGCGCCGCGCGGGCATCGGCGGCGGCATCGTGGATGTCGGGGAAGGTGAACAGGTCGGTGCCCATCGCGGCGAGGAAGGCGTTCGCCGCATGCTGCCCCAGCCACACGCCGAGCGGCAGGGCGACCACGGTGAGCACGAGCACTTCGACCACCAGCAGGGCCGACACCTCGACCGGCGTGAAGCCGAGCACCTTCAGCGTGGCGAGATCGCGCCGCTGCTCGGCCAGCGTCACCGAGGCGGTGGCGTAGGCGATGCCGGCGGCCATGACGATGGCGAAGGCGGCGAACAGGGCGTCCATGGTTCCCGCGCCCTCGTCGAAGATGCGCCGCATCGAGGCCTCGGCCAAGCCGACGTAAGAGACGCCCGCGAGCCCCGGTGTGCGGTTCACCGCGGCGTTGAACGCGGGCAGCGCGGCCGGATCGAGCCGCGCGTTGGCACCCGACACGCGCCCCGGCTCGCCGGCGAGGCGCTGCAGGGCGGCGAGGTCGAGGTAGGCACCCATGCCACTGGCGACGGTCACGACGGCGACGACCGGCAGGTCGACGGTGCGCCGCAACCCCTCCGTGAAGCGCACCGCGACACGATCCCCAGGCACCACGGCGAGCGCGCGGGCGAGGCCCGCCGTCACCACCAAGCCATCGTCGCGCAGGGCCTGCGCGCGTCCGTCCACGTCGACGAGTCGCTCCAGCCGCCCATCGGCGGGCAGGCCATTGAGGACCTCCTCGACGCGGCGACCATGCGCGCTGAACTCCACGCTGGCGTAGCGGAAGGCCTCCACCTCGGACACGCCGGGCAAGCGCGACAGGGCGAGCACGTCCGCCCGGCCCTGCGGTTCGATCAGCGTGAGGGCGACGTCCTGCCGCTTGGATTCCGAGAACGTCAGCGAGAGCAGCCGGTCGATCGCCAGCGGGAAGCGGCTCGACACCACGAGCAGCATCACCGCGCAAGCGAGCCCGGCCACCGTCGTCAGCGAACGGCGCGGGGCGCCCGTGAGCCGCCGCAGCACGATCCGCGCGGGCACTTCGAGCTGGCGGTACAGGCGCTCCAGGCCGCCGGCCGCGGCCCGGTAGCGCGGCGGCGGCGGCGGAGCGAGGGCCTGCGCCGGCGGCAGCAGGATCACGCGACGCAGCGGGGCCGCGGTACCGATCGCCGCGGCAACGAAGGCGGTGGCGATCGACAGCGCGATGGCGGCGGCATCGTGGCGGAACGGCAGCGCTGGAAGCCGGTAGATCTCGAGGTAGAGATCCGCCATCCAGCGACCGATCCCGGTGCCCAGCACGAGCCCACCGGCAAGGCCCATCAGCGCGAGAACGAGAGGAAAGCCGGCGTAGCGCCAGCCCACCTCGCCCGCGTGGTAGCCGAAGGCCTTCATCAGGCCGATGTTCGAGCGCTCGGCGTCGATCAACCGGCCAAGGATGATCGCGAGCAGGAAAGCGGCAACGGCGAGGAAGATGGGCGGCAGGATCTTCGCCATCGTCGCCAGTTGCTGCACTTCCTGATCGAGGAATCGGGCCGAGGGGATGCGATCGCGGCCCTGCGCGCGCTGCGCGCCATACCGCGCCAGCAGGCCGTCGAGCGCCTCAGCCACCGGCGCGACCGCCTGCCCGGGCGCCAGCCGCAGGACGAGGTCGTTGAAGGCCCCGGCCATTTGCGCGGCCTGCTCCAGCGCGCGCTGCGGCATCCACAGCACAGCGAAGCGATCGGGCTGCGGGAACAGCTCGCCGGGCGGGCTGACGAAGACGAACTCCGGCGAATTGGCGATGCCGACGACGATGACCTCAGCGCGCTGGCCGCGCAGCAGCAAGGGCAGGCGCGATCCGGGACGCAGGCCGCGGGCGGTGGCGAAGGCCTCGTTCACCAGCACTTCGTCGCTTCGCGCGGCAACGGGCCACCGCCCGGCCACGAGCCACGGCTGGTTCACCGCTTCCTCGCCGTCCGGCGCCAGCGACACTACGCGGGCACTGACCGGCGGCTCGGCCACGCCCAGCTCGATGATGGCGCCAGCCACCACGCGTGCCGACAAGGCCTGCACGCCGGGAAGCGCGGCGACGCGTGCCGCCAGGGGGCGCGGGGCGCGCACCAGGGCCACTTGGAGGTCGGCCAACCGGTTGTCGGCGTAGTAAGCGTCCCGCGCGTCGATGAGCGAATGCCGAACGCCAAGCGAGGCGACCATCAACCCGACGCCGATCGCCAGTAGCACCACCACCGTGAACCCCTGCGCGCGCGTCCGCCACAGGTCGCGCCACAGCTTGCGGCGGAGCGGCGAGGCGGTCTTCACCAGTGCAGCTCCGCGGGCGACACGCGGCGCTCGTTGCGGATCACTTCGCGGATGGCGCCGTCGGCGAAGTGGATGACCCGGTCGGCGACGCGGGCGATGTCGGCGTTGTGCGTCACCATCATCAGCAGCGTGCCGGTGCTGCGGTTCGCCGCCACCAGGGCCTCGAGCGTGGTGATGCCGGTGCGCAGGTCGAGCGCGCCGGTGGGCTCGTCGCAGAGCAGCACGCGCGGCCGCTTCGCCAGGGCGCGGGCGATGGCCACCCGCTGCTGCTCGCCGCCGGAGAGTTCGGACGGGAAGTGCGTTGCCCGCGCCGACAGGCCGACGAGCGCCAGCGCTTCGGCGGGCGGCATCGGATCGCGCGCGATGTCGGTCGCGAGCTGGACGTTCTCCTCGGCCGTCAGGCTGGGGATCAGGTTGTAGAACTGGAAGATGAAGCCCACGGCGTCGCGGCGGTAAGCCGTCAGCGCCCGATCACTCTTCGCCGCGAGCGAATCGCCTTCGAACCAGACGTCGCCGGCCGTCGGCCGGTCGAGCCCGCCGAGGATGTTCAGCAGCGTCGACTTGCCGGAGCCGGACGGGCCGAGCAGCACGACGATCTCGCCCTGCATCAACTCGAGATCGACGCCGCGCAACGCGTGCACGGCGCCGGGGCCGGCGCCGAACACGCGCTCGAGGCCGCGGACGCTCAGGGCCGCCGGCGCGGACGAGGGGACCTCGTGTTCGCCGCCCGTGTGCGGCGCTCCGGACTCTGGCATGCCCTCCTCCTCGTCCACCCGCGACCCGTCTACCGGGGCACTCCCGTCCATGGGGCCAGCATGGCACCGATGCCCATGGCCGTCCTCAGGCGACGGCGGATTCGATCACCGCATCGACCGGGCGCCGGGGCGTCGGGGCCACGGGCCCGGCCGGATGGCCCCAGCGCAGCAGCACCTGCGGATAGCCGGGCGTGCCGAGTGCTTCGCGCAGGCGTTGGCGCAAGGCCGGCACCTCGATGGGCTGGTTCAGGTAGGACGCCTGCAAGCCCCGGCGACAACCTTCGAGGAGGGCCCGCTGCAGCGCCTGGCCGGCATGCAGCCAAGCGCGCGGGTCGTCTTCCTCGGTGGCCAGCACGGTCAAGGACGGCGACCCGAGGAGCAGCTGCTGGTCCTTCGCCGCCAGGCCATCGCCCATGTCGAAGGTGCGCACGACGGCCTGCGCGACCGGCGCCACGAGCGCAGGGACGGCCAGACCATCCCCGTCGCGGCGCGGATGCATCCACATCGCCAGTTCGCGACGCCAGCGCGGGTCGTTCCACAGGTGGTGATCGCCTTCGGCAACGAGCTCACCGGCCACCTTCCGCTCATCGCCGTCGAGCACCCGCAGGTCGCCGCCCTCGAGGGCGGCCGCGGCGCCGAGGGCCGCCATCGTCTCTTCGGGCACGGCGTGGGGATCGAATGCCTTGCGATAGGTGCGTCGCGCCAGGAGGTGCGCGGCGAGGTCCGCGAGACCCGGCTCGACCGCACCGCGCCCGACGACCACGCGCGCGAGAACGTCGTGATCCGCGGGGTCCGGCAGGAGCCGGACGTCCGCGGCGAGACCCTTCGCGGCCGCCGCGACCCGCAGGGCCATCAGGGCCGCCCCGCAGCTGATGACGAGTTCCCGGTCGAAAGGATCGTTCACCGGCAGCGCGCGGGTGCGGTCCGCCAGCAGGTCGATCGACGCCGGCGCCAGCCGGAATCGCCATGGCTGGGTGTTGTGGCTCGAAGGCGCATACACGGCCAGCGCGACCAGATCGCGCAGCGTGTCCATGGTGGGAACGGGATCGGCCACGAGGCGCACCCTCACGTGCGGGGGATCGGCGGGATCGCCTGACGAATGGCCACGGGGGACGCACTGCACAGGTCCTCGTCGACCTCCGCCACCGCGTGGCGCAACACCTGCGCGGCGAGCGCGCCGGCGAACCGGTGGGCCACCTTGTCCTCGGGGGTCGTGTGCGGCTCGATGGCATGCCGGCCGTACCCCATGCGGTCATGGGTGCTCGGAGACCGCTCCTCGCCCAGCTCCCAGGCCGAGAGGCGGCCGTCCGGATTGGGAAAGTCCACGATCTCGAGGAAACCTGCCTCCGCATCGGTCGGATCAAACGCGAAGAACCGGGCCTTGGCCCGGTCGGCGACAACCACCCAGGTAGCAGCCATGGGACAGTCCGTGGAAAGGCGACAGGACCCCATTCCACGCCCGTGACGCGCCCCGGCGCTTGACCCGGATCAAGCCGCACGCGGCCCCGACGTCGGACAACGGCGGTCGTCCCCTGCCGTGCGCGAGGTCCGACATGAACGCACTGCCCTTCCTCGACCGCGAGTCCGCCGGACATGCGCTCGCCGCCGCCTTGGCGTCCCACGCCGGCGCGGGAGCGCTGGTACTCGCCATCCCACGGGGTGGCGTGCCCGTCGGCCGCGTCGTCGCGGATCGCCTCCACGCCGACCTCGACGTCGTGCTGGTCCGCAAGATCGGCGCGCCCGGCAATCCGGAATTCGCGATCGGCGCCGTGGATGAACAGGGCCATGTGCACCTCGAGCGGCACGCCGCCCGCAGCGGGGCCGACGGGGCCTACGTCGAGGAGCGCGCCGCGGCCGAAGGCGCGCGGATCCGCCAACGCCGGGAACGCTACGGGCACGGCCGCCCGCCCACGCCCGTCGCCGGCCGCACGGTGATCGTCGTCGACGACGGGCTCGCCACCGGGGCCACCATGGCCGCGGCCCTCAAGGCGGTCCGTGCCGGCAAGCCGGCGCACCTGGTTTGCGCCGTGCCCGTGGCCGCGCGCGACAGCCTCGCAGCCGTGGCGCCGCACGCCGACGCGGTGGTCTGCCTCGCCACGCCCTCGCCCTTCGAGGCCGTCGGGCTGCACTACCTGCGCTTCCCCCAGGTGAGCGACGACGAGGTGGTCGCCCTGCTGGCGCGCCGCTGAGGGGCGAGGCTCAGCCGCCGAGCGCCCGCCGCACCGGCGGCCAGCCCTTCAGGGGCTCGAACAGGGCCGCGGCGCCGAGACCAACCCCGAGCGCCACGAGGGTGCCGGGCATCCCCGGAGCGGCGAAGCCGAACAACGTCGCCGCCGCCGGCCAGAGGACGCAGGTCGCGACGATGGCGGTGGCCGCGGCGACGACGATCCAGAACGCCCGATGGCCGCGCTCGAACAGCCGAGGCAGCGCCGGCCCGCGCGCGCCGTTGATCCGCACCAGCGCGAAATTGCCGGCGGTCAGTGCGATGAAGGCCAGCGTCCGGGCCTCGTCCTCGGCGACGCCGCGGGCCACCGCGGCGACGTGCAGGCCGAGCACGCCGCCGAGGACGAACAGGCCCTGCACCGCCCCCAGCAGCAGCTGCGGCAGGCCGAGCAGCGGGGCGGCGACCGCGCGCGGCGGGCGAGCCATCAGGTCGCGCTCGCCGGGCTCGCTCTCGAAGGCGATGGCGCAGATCGGGTCGACCACCATCTCGACCAGCACCACGTGGAGGGGCAGCAGCAGGGGCGGCCAACCCAGCAGCACGGGCAGCAGCGCCAGCCCGGCGATCGGCACGTGGATCGCGACGATGTAGAGCAGCACTTTCCGGAGATTGTCGAAGATGCGGCGCCCCATGCGGACGCCGTCGACGATGTGGCCGATGTCGTCCTCGAGCAGCGAGACCGCCGCGGCCTCCCGCGCCACGTCGGTGCCGCCGCCGGCCATGGCCAGGCCGACGTGCGCGGCCTTCAGGGCCGGGGCGTCGTTGACGCCGTCCCCGGTCATCGCCACGACGTCGCCACGGCGCTTGAAGGCTTCGACCAAGCGAAGCTTCTGCTCGGGGCGGATGCGGGCGAACACCGACACGTCCGCCACGACGGCGTCGAGCGCGACGTCGTCCATCGCGGCGATCCGGTCCCCACCCAGTACGCCGGCCGTGGTATCGATGCCGGCCTGCGACGCGATCGCCCCGGCGGTGGCCGGGAAGTCCCCGGTGATCATCACCACGCGGATGCCGGCGGAACGCGCCAACGCGATCGCCTGCGGCGCCGAGGCCCGCAAGGGGTCCTCGAAGCCCACGAGTCCGTCCCAGCGGAACACCCGATGGCGCGGATCCTCGGGGGCGGCATCGAAAGGACCGGCATGCGCCACGGCGAGCACCCGCAACCCCTTGGCCGCCAGCCGCGCGACGTCGGCCAGCATCGCCGCGGTCCGCGCGGCGTCGAAGCCGCACAGCCCCGCGATCGTCTCCGGCGCGCCTTTCGTGGCGACCACGATGCCTCCCTCGGCGCGCTCCCATGCCTGTGAGAAGGCGAGCAGCTCGGGCGTGAGGCCGTACTGCCGGGCCAGCGGCCAATCGTCGTGCAGGTGCCCGGTCTCCCCGAGCGTCGCGTCGCCGGCATGGCGCACCGCGCGGTCCATCGGGTCGACGGCCTCGACGCGGCTGGCGAGCACGGCGTGCTCGAGCAGCCGGTGCACGGCCTCGGGCACGTCGCGCGTCGCGGCGTCGATCCACGCCTCCGCGCCCGGGGCGACCAGCACGCGGACGCGCATGCGGTTCTCGGTGAGGGTCCCGGTCTTGTCGACGCACAGGACGCTGGTCGCGCCGAGGGTCTCGATGACCGCCGGACGGCGCGCGAGGATCCGCAGCTGCGCCAGTCGCCATGCGCCGAACGCCATGAACACGGCGAAGGCCATCGGAAACTCCTCGGGCAGCAGCGCCATGGCCACGGCGATGCCGGACAGCGCACCTTCCATCCATTCGTCGCGTAGCAGGCCATGCAGCATGAAGACGGCCGCACTGACGATCGCGGCCGCCACGCCGAGCAGCCGGATCAAGCGGCCCATCGAACGCTGGAGCAGGGTCTTCTCGACCACGATGCCGGCCAAGGAGGCACCGATGCGGCCCGCCTGCGTCGCCGACCCCGTGGCCACCACCTCGGCAACGCCATGCCCCGAGACCACCAGCGTGCCCGCGAACAGGCCCATGCCGCCTTCACCGCCAGGCAGGCCGGGGTCCTGGAGGCCCGGGGGCGCGACCCCCTTGGCCACGGGCACGGCCTCGCCCGTCAGCAGCGACTCGTCGATGCGGAGCCCGCCGCCCTCGCGCAGCATCGCGTCGGCGGGCACGCGCTCGCCTTCCGCCACGAGCACCCAGTCGCCGGGAACGATGCCGGAGGCGGGGATGGTGCGCACGACACCGTCGCGGCGCACCCGGGCCATCGGGGCCGCGAGCGCACGCAGGGCATCGAGCGCCCGTTCGCTGCGGTACTCCTGCACCACGACGAGGCCGACCGACAGGGCCGCGAACAGGCCGAGCAACGCGCCTTCGGCGGGGTCGCCAAGCAGCAGGTAGAGCACCGCCGCGAGCACCAGCAGCAGGAACATCGGCTCGCGGAGCACCTCGATGAGAAGCGCAAGGGCATGCTTGCGGGGCGGTTCGGGCAGCCGGTTCGGCCCGAACCGGCGCAAGCGCTCCCGGGCCTCGACGTCGGTCAGGCCGGACGGGACGTGGTGGGCCGCACCACCGGCCATCGCAATCCTCCGCGCGGTCGAGGCCCGCGCCCTCCCGTTTATCATGGCGCACCGCCACGACCCCTGCCGCCATGGCCAAGCTCAATGCCCTCCAGGAACAGCTGCTCAAGGCCGGGCTGGCCAAGAAGTCGAAGGCCGCCGAGGCGGCGCGCGAGCAGGAGAAGGCCCGTCGCGGCGAAGCCCCGTCGCTGGCGGCAGAGATCCAGCGCGAGGCCGAGCGGGCCCGCGAGGAAAAGGTCGAGCGCGATCGCGCCCTGGCCGCGGCGCAGAAGGCCGAGGCCCAGGCCAAGGCGCTTCGCGCGCAGGCTCGGCAGATCATCGGCGACAAACGCGTGCCGCACGGCGGCGACATCGAGTACCGCTTCACGGTGGATGGCGCGATCCGCAGCCTGCCGGTGGTCGAGGCGCAGAAGAAACAGCTGGCCAACGGCCAGCTCGTGGTCGCGCGGTTCGACGAGGGCTTCGTGCTGCTGCCGCGGATCGCCGCCGACCAGGTACGGCAGCGTGTCCCGGATTGGATCGTGCTCGACCACCGCGAGGCCGAAGCGCCCGCCAGCACCGGCAACGCCGAGGACGACGCCTACTACGCGCAGTTCGTCGTCCCCGATGACCTGGTGTGGTGAGCCACCGGCCTGGCGGGGCTTGATCGGCCTGGAGCCCTTCGGCGGCCGCAGTACGCGGCCAGGAGCCTCGGACCGATTTTCGAAGCTTGTCACGGCGCCCCCTCGGCACGCCGTTCTTCGACGACTGTCACGGTCACGGGGAAGGTGGTCGGGAGAGCTTGGTCCCGCCGAGGCCCACGCCATGGGCGGGCGCTCGGGGCAATGTCGGGTAACGGAGGATGGCCATGCTCTCCCTGTCACGGTTCAAGACGCTCTGGGCGTCGGCCATGGCCGACCCCCGCTTGGGCATCGTCATGTTGCTACCGCTGGTGGCCTCGTTGGTCGTCCTGCCCTTCGCGGTCTATCGCCTCGCGACCGGCGACGTGATGATCGGCGTCATCGAACTCGCAGTCTCGGCGCTGGGCGTCATGTTCTTCCTCGACGTGCTCATCAAGCGGCGCACCCTGCCCACCACGGTGGCGATGGCTACCATCGACGCCCTCTTCGCCATCTGGGCGGCGGGCCACCTCGGCCAGCATGGCCTCTACGTCGCCTATCCGCTGGTGGCGGCGAATTTCCTGCTGATGCAGCCGCGCTACGCCTGGGGTGTGCTGGCGGTCACCGTGACGGGCATCGTGCTGGTGACCGAGAGCGAGGCCAACTCGCTGGCGCATACGGCGTATGTCGGCTCAGTGGTCTTGACCGGCCTGTTCGCTACCGCTTTCGCCCTGCAGTGGAACCGCCAGGCCCTCCGCCTGGAAGAGCAGCTGGTCGAGATCGCCGAGAAGGAAAAGCTGCAGAAGGCGCTCTTCGACATCACCTCGGTGGCGGACCACGCCACCGACGACGAGTCGATGTACAAGGGCATGCACGAGGTGATCGAGCGCCTCATGTACGCGAGGAACTTCTACATCGTCTCGCTGAACCGCGCCGAAGGCACGATTCGCTTCGACTACTACGTCGATTCCGAAGACGATGCCATCTTCGGCGATGTGCCGCTGGACAACCTCAAGGACGGGCTCACCTGGCACCTCCTGATGGGGGGCCGGCCGCTGCGCGGCAGCATCGAGGAGATCGCCACGCAGGTGCGCGGCACGCTCAAGGGCATTGGCAGTGACTGCCACAACTGGCTGGGCGTGCCGATGTTCGCCGACGGCGGCGTGGTGGGTGCCATGGTGGTCCAGGCTTACGTCCCGGGCGTGGTGTACACCGAGCGCGACCAATCGGTGCTGGGCTTCGTGGCGAGCCACATCCAGCACGCACTCTCGCGTCGCGAGCATCTCGGCAGGCT
>JAJTHD010000036.1 GCA_021297925.1 Lysobacteraceae bacterium | reverse complement strand
GGCGAGCCAGCGCTCGCCGTCGCGGACGATGCCGGCCAGCGTCCAAGCAGCCGCAGGGGCATCGATGCCCCCGTCATCAGCGGTCGCCGCCGTGCTCCAGAAGGTCGAGCTCCGCAAGGTCGTCACGTCGGCGGGATCGAATCGGCGCAGTGCCGTGGCCTCGGGCAGGCGCCAGGCCGCGTCGCTGCCACTGCGGTCGGCGCTCACGGGAGCGCCGGCGAACAGGGCGCCGCCGACGAGCGCGACGAGCGTGAACACCGCAGCCACGGCGAGGGGGCGGCTTTCCAAGGCCTGCTTCACGGCGCTCCCTCCGTTTCCGACCCGATGCGGTAGAACGCGCGGACGCGGAGGTTCAACGCCCCGCGCGGCCCCGGCGAATAGCGGAAATCCTCGACCACCACGAGATGGCGCTGGCTCTCGATTTCCCGCAGGAGCCCGAGCGCTTCGCGAGGCGAGACTTCGCCGGACAGGAAGAGCGGTATGGCTTGGACGCCGGGGATTGCCGTGTCCGCCGCCGCCTGCACCTGCAGGCGCAGGCGGTCCCCCGGACCTGCGGCCTTCGCCCAGCGCATGGCCGAGGCCTGCGCATGGGCCTGGGCGAGCCCGAGCGTCGTCGCCGGTTCGATCTCCGCCACCAGCCCATCGCGCAGCGCGGCGGCCTCGTCGGCGCGCGCGGCCCACGCGGTCTCGCCGACGAGGGCTTCCATGCGGTCGAGCTGCGCCACGGCATCCGCGTGACGGGCCGACTGTGCGGTGGACCACGCCGTGGCCGCTCCGTGCAGCCACCAGGCGAGGATCAGGGCGATCACCACCAACCCGGCCTGCAGTCGGGGATTGGCCTGCACCTGGGAGCGCAGTGACGCGAGCGTGGCGTTGGAGGCGCTCATGGGACCGCTCCGGCGGTCAGTTCAGCCTGCACCACCATCTGGCCGGCCTCATTGCCCGGCTCGACGCGCACGTCGTCGAGCATTCCCGTCGACATCAGGGCGGTCACGAGGGCCTGTGGGTCGGCGCCCGGCGCGCTGAGCACGAGGCGCAACCGCGACCCGCGCTGGAAGTCCCATTCCCTGGCATGGATGCCTTGCGGCCCAAGTGCGCGCTCCAGGGCGGCGAGCAGCCGTGATTGCGGCTGGCGGGCGCGCAGGGCGAGCAGGGCATGGGTTTCGTCGAGCGCACCGAGGGCGGCGTCGCGACGATCCAGCACGCTGGAAAGCTGTTCGGACAAGGCTTCGATCCGGCCCTCGACGAGCGTGGCCTCGACGGCGTGCCGGAGGCCCGAGCCCATCGGCCAGGCCAGAAAGGCCACCACAATGGATGCCGCCAGCAGGACGGCCGACCGGCCGAAATGCCGCCAGCCGTCAACGGCGAAGGCGGCCCGCGAGGGGGCCGACCAAGGCGACTCGCGCCAGCCGCCCGCCGTGGGCATCGGCACCGCGTCGTGCGCGTCGGCACCCGCGCCCCGGAGGAATTCCACCCATGCCGCGGCATCCGGAACCTGCGGGAACCACTGCGATGCCACCAGCAGGCCCCGGCGCCAGAGGCGGGCATCGAAACCCGCGTCGCAGGCCACGAGTTGCGCGTCGTCCTCGCCCGGTTCGCCGCGGAGGATCGCTTCCGGGATGGCGCGGTCGCCCGTAGACCAGGTCGGCCCGCCGTCGGAGGCGACTTCGAGGACGGCCTTCGGCCACGCCCAGACCATCATCTGGCCCCGGCGGGTGATGGCGTGCCAGTCCGGTGCCGCGAACGGGGCCATGCGCTTCACCGCCAGCGCGGCGTAGCTCTCATGGCGCTTGGCCGGCACCTTCGCCACATCGAGGGTGAAGAACAGGCACTGGGCCCGGGGCACCACCCATTCCATGACCCGGCCGCCCGCGCGCAGGGTCTCGACGTCCTCAGCGCGCCGCAGCAGGCGGGTCGCGGAAAAGCGGCGCTGGAGGGTCTGCCAGGGCGTCAAGTCGAGGTTCCAGAGGCGGGGCGGGCAGGCGAAGACCGTATTCTGACCGCCAAGGGGCTCCCCCGTCATCCAAAGGGGTGAGCTGCCACTGTCGGACGCGCCGAGCGCCCGCGCCCGGTGCCCACGTGGCGATCGTCAGCGACTGTCCCGGGAAGACCATGAAGCCCCCGTCCTCGCCAACGACCAGCCCCATGCTCCGCCACACGTCGAAGCTGCTGGTGAAGGGCGCGCCCTCCCGGAAGGCCACGGCCCGCCGGGCCGTCGCCTCGTCGACGTCGAACAGGCTGCGGAGCACGATGGGCGGCGCGGTGTTGACGTTCACCGACGGCACCCGCGACAGCGTGAAGCGCTCCATCAGCGCCGCATCGTCCAGCGGCGCGAGCAAGTCCCGCCAGCCGAGGACGCCGCGCAGCTCCAGCGGGTTGGCCAGTGGCCGGTTCGGCGGTGGCGGCAAGCCGGCAGCCCGGTATTCTTCGGCCTCGGCGCCGTTGAGTCGCGGCAGGTCGTCGGTGTCCTGGTAATCGACCAGGGTCGCGAAGAGGTCTTCGGCGCGGATCGGGTCGCCGCCCAGCTGTGCGACAAGGCGCGAGCGCAGCGCCGGGTCGACCCAGCCGGGGCTCAGGCGACCGCGGTCGTCCTGCAGGGCGAAGCGGGCCGGTCCCACGCCCCGGTAGCTTCGGCCATCGAGGCGGATCTCGTTGCCAATGGGCGAGACTGGCATCGCGACCTCGTTCGATGCGATCTCGTCCTCGGTGCGTTTCACCTGCATGTCGACGGTCAGACCGCCCAGCGTCATGCGCTGGCTGGCGAGCAGGTAGAGCAGCGTCGCCTCGGTGGAGTGCATCGCCAGCCGGCCGTCGAGGCTGGCCTCGAGCGCGCGTTCGTCCTCGATGGCGCGTTCGGCCAGGGTGGCGATGGCCGTCGCGATGAGGGCCATCACCACCAGCGCGGCGAGGACGGCCAGCAGGACGAACCCGCGTGCCGAGCGCGAGCCGGGCGTCCTCATTCGAACTCCCTCGACAGCGCCTGCCGTGGTGGGTCCTTGGGCCCGGCCACGCGCGCGATCGCCCGCACCGAAGGCGCCGGCTGCGTGGCCAGCAGCACGATGCGCTCGGGAAGCACCGGGAACTGGCCCAGCGGTGGCGGCCAGCGGTCGTGGCTGCGGCCTTCGGCGTCGAGGTAGGCGAAGCGCAGCCCCGTGCCGCCCGGCACCAGCGGCAGCGGCGCCAGCCCCTCGCCCTCGATCACCAGCCTGTCCTCGAACGGCCCGTCCACGCGCCAGCGCAGGCGGCGTTGCCGCGAGGATTCCGCCGGGGTGTCGATGGCCAAGGCCGAGAATCCGGTCGGCGATCCGTCGAAGGGCACGTTCGTGTCGGCGACGACACTCTCGGCCGAGTCGGTCCACCAGGCCAGGGCGAGCGCCGTGGCGCCCTCGCGCGACGCCCGCGCCGCCAAGCGGGATTCCCCGGTGGCCAGCGCGTCCAGCGAGGTGAACAGCAGGCCTGCCAGCAGGCCGGTGATGACGAGCACCACCAGCACTTCCATCAGTGTGAAGCCCCGTTCGTGCACCTCAGGGCTCCTCGGCCCGGCGGACCTGCCGGTAACCGACACGGCGCAGGTTGAAGCGCGCGCGCGGCTCGCCGTTGCGGCGCACCTCCACGTCCACTGCATAGAGGCCGACCTCGAACAGGGACTCCAAGCCCACTGCCGTGCGGCCGGGGCGCGGGTCCTCCAGCGGCGTACTGGTCCAGCGCACCTCGAGGTCGGCCACCCGTCGCGTGCCGCTCGGCTCGCGCATCGGGTTCAGGTCCTCCACCAGCGGCAGCGCCGCATCGACGGCCGCCACGTAGGCCTGGCGTTCAGCGACCCGCTGCAGGGAGCGCACCGACTGCGCCTGCAGCGCGTAGAGCGCCACCGCGCCCATGGCGAACATCGTCATCGCGACGATCGCCTCGAGCAGGGAAAAGCCGGTCTGCCGCGAGTGCCCGGTCATGGGGCGTCCGCGACTTCGACGCGGCAGAACGGCGCGGCCACGCGCGCCTCCCGGGTGCGGCCCAGCACCGACACGGTGATCCGGCCGCCGCGACAGTAGCCGTTGGGTTCGACCAGGATCGGTTCGGCGACCGACAACCCCTCCGGCCACGGGCCGAGGGTGGCCGGCCAGCGCTCCGGGCCGTCCATCACCAAACGCTGGCCGGCGCGGCGAGCCGCCGCGGGCAGGCGCTCCATCTGCCGGCTGGCGTCGCGAAAGACGGTCTCCGCCCGCCACGCCTCGACCTGGCGGGCGATGGGCGGCGCCACGATCGCGGACACCATCCCCATCACCGCGAGGACGACCAGCAGTTCCAGCAGGGTGTAGCCGGGCGCTCGCAACTCAGCGCGCCGGCACGTAGCCCACGTCTGCATCCAACCCCTCGCCGCCGTGCTGCCCGTCGGCGCCCAGCGAGTAGAGCGTGAAGCCCTGCGTCGCGCTGCGTTCGCCGCGATAGACGTAGGGGCGGTCCCACGGGTCGTTCGGCACGGCCTCGTCGAGGTAGGGACCGCGCCAACGGCCCGCTGCGGCACCGTCCGAAGGCGCGGAGTTCAGCAGCGCGAGGCCTTCCTCGGTGGTGGGGTAGCGCGAGAGGTCGAGGCGCATCGTTTCGAGCGCGCCCTTCAGCATCTTCACCTGCGTCTCGGCCGTCTGCACCTTGGCCTTGTCGGCTTGTCCGAACAGGGCCGGGCCGACGAGGCCCATGATCAGCCCGATGATCACGAGGACGACGATCATCTCGAGGAGCGTGAAGCCGCTCATCCGGTTTCGCATTGCAGGAACTCCGTGGATCAGACCGCGAGGTCGTTGGCGCTGGTGATCGCGAGGATCACCGCGAGGATGATGACACCGATGACGGAGCCGATCAGCAGGATCGCCAAGGGCTCGATCAGGGCGAGGAAGCGCTTCATCCGGCGCCGGCCGGCCTCGTCGTAGAGGCGGCCCAGCGAGGCCAGCATCGCCGCCAGCTCGCCCGATCGCTCGCCCACGCGCACGAGGTTGTAGCCGGTGGCCGTGAGCGCGTCCTGGTCCTCGAGCGCGTCCGAGAGTGGCACGCCGTCGCGCACCCGGCGCGCCACCTGCGCCATGCGCCGTCGGCGCTGCGGAAAGCGGATGGCTTCGGTGGCGAGCTCGAGGGCGGTCAGCACCGGCACGCGCTGGCCCACGAGCGCGGCCAGCACGCTGGCCCAGCGGCCGATCTCGGCTTCGGCCAGCCAGTCG
>JAJTHD010000292.1 GCA_021297925.1 Lysobacteraceae bacterium | reverse complement strand
GCCGGAGTTCTACGGCGACGTGATCAAGACCCGCGAGTACCAGGACCGCCTCGACACGCTGGAGGCGGTGCGCACCGCCGGCCTGAAGACCTGCTGCGGCGGCATCGTCGGCATGGGCGAGACGCGCGAGCAGCGCGCCGGCCTGCTGCAGACGCTGGCCAACCTCCCGGAGCACCCCGGCTCGGTGCCGATCAACCGACTCGTGCAGGTGGAAGGCACGCCGCTGCACGGCACGGCGCTGCTCGACCCGTTCGAGTTCGTGCGCACGATCGCCGTGGCGCGCCTGATGATGCCGGCCTCCATGGTGCGGCTCTCGGCCGGCCGCAACGAGATGAGCGAGGAGCTGCAGGCGCTGTGCTTCCTTGCGGGCGCCAACTCGATCTTCTACGGCGAGAAGCTGCTGACCACCGGCAACCCGGACGTCGAGGCCGACCAGGCCCTGTTCGCCCGCCTCGGCCTGAAGCCGATGGCCGTCGTCGAGGAATCGAAGACGGTGCACGCCGACATCGTCTGCCCCTCGCCGCAGGCGGCCTGACATGCCGCGCGCGCGCTGGCCCGATCGACTCGCCGTCGCCCAGGCCCACCGGGCGCGCAGCGACGCGCTCCGGCGCCGGCGCGTCGTCGAGCGCGTCGACGGCCCGCGCGTCGTCGTCGACGGCCAGCCGCTGGTCAGCTTCTGCAGCAACGACTACCTCGGACTCGCGTCTTCGCTGGAGGGTGCGGTCGCCCTGCAGGACGCGGCCGCCCGGCATGGCCTCGGCAGCGGCGGTTCGGCCCTCCTCGGGGGCCATCACGCCCTGCACGCGGCCTTCGAGCGCGAGGCTGCGGAGTGGCTGGGCTACGAGCGCGCGCTCTTCTTCCCCAGCGGCTACCAGGCCAACCTCGCCACCCTCCAGGGCCTGCTGTCGCCGGGCGACCTCTGCGTGCAGGACAAGCTCAACCACGCCTGCCTGGTCGACGGTGCGCGTCTGGCCGGCGCGGAGCTGCGCCGCTACCCGCATGCCGACTACGCGGCCGCGCTGCGCCAGCTGCAGGCGTTGCCCGAAGCGGCGGCGGTGCTGGCCACCGACAGCGTGTTCAGCATGGACGGCGACGTCGCGCCCCTGCGCGAGCTGGCGCTCGCCGCGACCGGCGAGCACGCGCTGTTCGTCGTCGACGAGGCCCACGGCGCCGGCGTGCTCGGCCCGGAGGGCCGGGGCGCCTGCGCCGCCGTGGGCCTGTCGGCACGCGACGTTCCCTTGATGGTGGTGCCGCTGGGCAAGGCCTTCGGCGGACAGGGCGCGCTGGTGCTCGGGTCGCAGGCCCTCGTGGACCACCTGCTGCAGTCGGCCCGGCCCTACGTGTTCAGCACCGCGGCGATGCCGGCGCTGGCGGCGGCGATGTCGGCCCAGCTCAGGGCGATCCGCGCCGAAGGCTGGCGCCGCGCCAAGCTGGCGTCGCTGGTTGCCCGCTTCCGCCGCGGCGCGCTTCGCCACGGCCTGCCGCTGGTCGACTCCTCGACGCCGATCCAGCCGCTGCTGCTGGGCGGCAATGCCCGCGCGCTCGCGGTCGCGCGCACGCTGGAACAGCGCGGCTACTGGGTCGCGCCGATCCGCCCGCCCGCGGTGCCGGATGGCAAGGCGAGGTTGCGCATCACCTTGACGGCCGCCCATGACGAGGCGCAGGTCGACGGCCTCGTCGACGCGCTCGCCGCCTGCCTCGACGCCGCGGACGCCGGCGCGTGACCCCCTTGCACGTCGAACGCGCCGGGCAGGGACCGGCGCTGCTGCTGCTGCACGGCTGGGCCATGCACGGCGGCATCTTCGCGCCGATCATCGAACGGCTTGCCGGGCGGTTCACGATCCTCGCGGTCGATCTTCCCGGCCACGGGGCCAGCCGGGACAGCGCCTTGCCGCTGGCCCTCGACCCGGTCGCCGACGCACTGGACGCCGTGCTCAAGGAGGCGGGCGTGGCGCGGGCCCTCGTCGCCGGCTGGTCGCTCGGCGGCCTGTTCGCCACGGCCTTCGCGGCGCGCCACCCCGCCCGCGTGCGCGGCTTGGCGATGGTCGCCGCGTCACCGCGCTTCGTCGCCGCGCCGGACTGGCCGGCCGGCATGGACCCCGGCGTGTTCGAGCGCTTCGGCGAGGAGCTGGGCCGCGATTACCGCGGCACGCTGGACCGGTTCCTGATGCTGGAGGCGCAGGGGTCGGCCCGCGTCCGCGAGGAACTGCGCTACCTGCGCGACGCGGTGCATGCCCGCGGCGAGCCGGCCCCGCGCGCCCTGCACGAAGGGCTCGGCCTGCTTCACGACGTCGACCTCCGTGCCGCGCTGCCCGGCCTCGCGATGCCCAGCCTGTGGCTCGCCGGCCGCCGCGACCGCCTCGTCAACCCGGCGGCGATGCGCGACGCCGCGGCGCTGGCGCCGGCCTCGTCGTTCCTCCAGTTCGACCATGCGGGCCACGCGCCCTTCCTGACCGAACCCGTCGACGTCGCCGACGCGCTCACCGCGTTCGCGGCAGACTGCCCGCCCTGACGCGCCCCGCCGCGCCCGACGCGCACCTTCGCCCGCGATGACCGCTTTCGACCCCCGCGCCGTGCGCCACGCCTTCGGCCGCGCCGCCCCGACCTACGCCCAGGCCGCCGTGCTCCAGCGCGAGGTCGAGTCGCGCCTGCTCGAGCAGCTGCAGTACCTCGACGACCGGGTGCCGGCCCGGGTGCTCGACCTCGGCTGCGGCCCCGGAAGCGCCAGCGCCGCGCTGAAGGCCCGATGGGGCCGGGCCACCGACGTGGTGGCGATGGACCTCGCCCTGCCGATGCTGCGCGCGACGCGGGCGAAGTCCCGGTTCTGGCGGCCGATCCACGCGGTGCAGGGCGATGCGGGGACGTTGCCCTTCGCCGACGCGACCTTCGACCTCGTCGTCTCCAACCTCTGCCTGCAGTGGGTCGCGGACCTGCCCTCGGCACTGGCCGGGCTGCGCCGCGTGCTGCGCCCCGACGGCCTGCTGGTCTTCACCACCTTCGGGCCCGACACCCTGGTCGAACTGCGCGAGGCCTACGCCACGGCCGGCGTGGTGCCGCCGCTGTCGCCGTTCGCCGCGATCCAGCAGGTCGGCGACGCGCTGGTGGCGCAGGGCTTCGGCAAGCCGGTGCTCGAGCGCGACACGTACACGCTGACCTACGCCGACACAGCCACGCTGATGCGCGAACTGAAGGCCATCGGCGCGACCGACGCGCGCCCCGACCGCCCGCGCGGGCTCGCCGGCCGCGGCCGCCACCGCGCGGTGGCCGAGGCCTACGAGCCGCATCGCCGCGACGGCGTGCTGCCCAGCACCTGGGAGGTCATCACCGCGATGGCCTGGGGACCGCCGCCGGGCACCGCGCGCCGCGAGGCGGGTGCCGACGTCGCCACCTTCCCGGCCGACCGGCTGGCGATCCGCCGCCGTTGAGGCGGCTCAGCCGGCGACCTGCGCGATCCAGTCCTGCAGGTTGTAGTAGTTGGTGACGCGCGCGATGCGGCCATCGCGGATCGAGAAGAAGGCGCCGCCCGGCAGCACGTAGCGTTGCCCGCGGGCGGGCGGCAGGCCCTCGTCGTCGGCGAGGTACTCGCCGTGCACGACGTACTCGGCCGCGGCCCGCGTGCCGTCGGCGGAGGCCAGCACGCGGATGTCCTCGAGCCGCTCGCGGTAGCAGCGGTCCATCCGTCCCATGAAGGCGCGGAACGCGGCCTTGCCGTCCTCGCGCGGCCCCTGGTTCAGGTCGTGCGCCACGTCGTCGGCGAGCAGGTCGAGCATGGCGGAGCGGTCCCCCGCGTTGAAGGCGGCGTAGTAGCGCGAGACGAGGTCGAGGGTGGCGTCGTGGGCGGACATGGCGGGGCTCGTGGGGAGGGAGTCAGGCCGGCGCAAGCGCCAGCAGGGCGGGCAGGGCGTCGAGATCGACGTTGCCGCCCGAGAGGATGAGTCCGACGCGTTGGCCGGCGAACCGGTCGCGATGCTTCAGCACGGCGGCGAGTGGCACGGCGCAGCTCGGTTCGATGACGAGCTTGAGGCGGTCCCAGACCAGCCGCATCGCGGCCACCGTCTCGGCGTCCGAGACCAGCAGCACGTCGTCGCAGTGGTCGCGAAGGATCGAGAACGTGAGCGGGCCGAGTTCGGCACGCAGGCCGTCGCTGATCGTGTCGGCGGTGCGGCCGGTGATGCGCGTGCCGGACTTCAGCGAGTCGTGGCCGTCGCTGGCCCCTTCGGGTTCCGCGGCGATGGCCCGGATCCGCGTGTCGAGGCCCTTGGCCACGACGGCCGTGCCGCTCATCAACCCGCCACCGGAGAGCGGGGCCAACACCACGTCGAGCGCCGGCCGGCCGTCGCGCGCCTGCCCGCGTCGCTCGACCTGCTGCAGCAGTTCCAGCGCGGCCGTGCCCTGGCCGGCGATCACCCGCGCATCGTTGAAGGGATGCACGAGTTCGCCGCCGGTCTCCGCCAGCACGCGGGCCGTGGCCTCGTTGCGCTCGGCCTGGGCGACGCCGCAGTCGACGATGCGCGCGCCGTTGCGGGCGATCGCCTCGCGCTTGATGCGCGGTGCCGAGTGCGGCACCACGACCGTGCATCGGATGCCCCGCAGCCGGCAGGCCAGCGCGAGCGCCGCGCCGTGGTTGCCGGAGCTCTGCGTCACCACGCCGCGCGCGGCCTCGTCCGGGCCGAGCGAGAACACGGCGTTCGCGGCGCCGCGGAACTTGAAGGCCCCGGCGCGCTGCAGGTTCTCGGCCTTGAAGAACAGCTCGCAGCCGGCGAGCGCGTCGAGCGATCGCGAGCGCAGCACCGGGGTCACGTGCGCGAGGCCCACCAGTCTCGCGGCGGCGTCGTGGATGTCGCCCAGCGTGGGGCGATCGTCGTGCCGGAGCCGGCGCGCGTCGCCGGGGACGGAATCGGAGTCGGCGTGCATGGACGGAGTATGCCGCGCCGCCCGCCGGACCCGGCGAAGGGCGCCGTCGGCGAACGTCCGTCGGCGGCTATGCTGTGGCCCCGCCGACGTGACTGCCGTATGACCGCTCCCGCCCCGTCCGCCGTCCGCCTCGCCGACTACTGCCCGCCGGCATGGACCATCACCGACGTCGCCTTGGTGTTCGATCTCGGGCGCGAGGCGAGCGAGGTCGAGGCGACGCTGGCGCTGCGCGGCGACGTGCCGGGGGCGGCGCTCCGGCTCGATGGCGAGGACCTCGAGCTGCTCGCCGTGGAACTCGACGGCCGCGCCTTGGCCGCCAACGCCTACTCGCAGGACGCGACGGGGTTGACGGTGCACGCGGCGCGCGGCCTCGCGATCTGCACGCTGCGCACGCGGGTGCGCGTCCGCCCCGCCGCGAACACGCGCCTCGAAGGTCTTTATGCCAGCGGCAGCCTCCTGTTGACGCAGTGCGAGGCCGAAGGCTTCCGCCGCATCACCTTCTTCGTCGACCGTCCGGACGTGCAGGCGCGCTGGCGCACCACGTTACGGGCCGATCGCGCGCGGTACCCCGTGCTGTTGGCTGGCGGCGATCGTGTGGCCGAGCGCGACCTCGGCGACGGCCGCCACGAGGCCGAATGGCACAACCCTCATGCGACGCCCTGCTACCTGTTCGCGCTGGCCGCCGGGCCGATGGCGCGCGTCTCGACCGCGCTCACCGGTGCGGACGGCCGCTCGATCGAGCTCAACGTCTGGGTCGAGGGGGACGATCCCGGGCGCTGCCGCTACGCGCTTGGCGCCGTGGAGCGCGCGCTGCGCTGGGACGAGGCGCGCTACGGCCGCTGCTACGACCTTGGCGTGTTCAACGTCGTCGTCGCGCAGGACTTCACGATGGGCGCGATGGAGAACAAGGGCCTCAACATCTTCAACGCCCGCTACATCCTCGCCGACGAGCGCACGGCCACCGACGCGGATTTCATCGCGATCGAGTCGGTGGTCGGCCACGAGTACTTCCACAACTGGTCGGGCAACCGCGTCACCCTGCGCGACTGGTTCCAGCTCTCGCTGAAGGAAGGCCTCACGGTCTTCCGCGACCAGCAGTTCACCGCCGACCTCCACTCTCGTGACCTGAAGCGCATCGAGGACGTCCGCCTGCTGCGCGCGCGCCAGTTCGCCGAGGACGCGGGCGCGCTGGCGCACCCCGTGCGCCCGGCCGAGTACCGGGAGATCAACAACTTCTACACGCTGACCGTCTACG
This sequence comes from Lysobacteraceae bacterium, assembly GCA_021297925.1. Classification (GTDB taxonomy): domain Bacteria; phylum Pseudomonadota; class Gammaproteobacteria; order Xanthomonadales; family Xanthomonadaceae; genus Silanimonas. Next base: position 8,330 of record JAJTHD010000292.1, on the reverse strand, counting down.
AGAAGGGCGCCGAGGTCATCCGCATGTTGCACACGCGGCTCGGCGAGGCGGCGTTCCGCGCCGGCATGGACCGTTACTTCGCCGACAACGACGGACGCAGCGCGACGCTCGAGGACTTCTATGCCGCGCACTCGGCGGCGACGGGCATCGACGTCACCGACATGCTCGCGTGGTACGCGCAGGCCGGCACGCCGGTGCTCGAGGTCCTCCGTGAGTTCGATCCCGGCCAAGGCGAGTACACGCTGCGCCTGCGCCAGCACCCGCCGGCGAACGTGCCCGCTGCCGCGCCGCTGCCGATCCCGATGCGGTTCGCGCTCTACGGTGCCGACGGCCGCGCCTTGGCGCCGCCCGACGCGCACGATGCCGACGCCATCCCCGGTGGCCTGCTGCTGCGCCGGGCCGAACATACCCTTCGCTGGTCCGGGCTGGAGGACTTGCCGCTGCCGGTGCTGAACCAGGGCTTCGCCGCCCCGGTGCGCGTGCGCCTGCCGATGTCGGCGGCGGAGCGGGCGCGCGTCGTGCTGGTCGAGGGCGACGGCTTCGCCCGGTGGGATGCCTTGCAGTCGTTGGCCCTGGAGGTCCTGCTGGCGCGGGCCGGCGAGGCCGTGCCCGGTCTCGCCGCGGTCGACGCCCTCGACGCCGCCGAGGCCGCGCTGTCCTCGGCGATCGGCGCCCTGCTCGCCGACGCGGACGCGCACCCGGCGTTCGTCGCCGAATGCCTGTCCCTGCCGGACTTCGACACGCTGGCCGATGCCGTGCCGTGCGTCGATCCGGTGGCCCTGGTCGCGGCCCGCGAAGGCCTCCTCGGGCGGCTCGCGGCGGTTCATCGCGACGCCTTGGCCCTGCGGATGGCGACGCTGCGGCCGGCGGCGGCCGGCGGCCTCGACGATGCCGCGATGGCGGCCCGCAGCCTGCGCCACGCGGCGCTGACGTGGCTCTCCCGCGTGGATGGCGGCGCGGCGGCGCGAACGCTGTGGGCGGACGCGCGCTCGATGACCGAGCGCATCGCCGCACTGCGCGCGCTGGTGCACGGCGGGCTCCCCGGGCAGGCCGAGGCGCTGGCCACCTTCGAACGGGAGTTCGCCGCGGATCCGCTCGTCATCGACAAGCTGCTGGCCATCATTGCGACGCGCCCGCACGCGGACGCGCTCGTCGACGTCGAGGCGCTGGTGGCGGGGCCGTACTGGTCGCCGGCCAATCCCAACCGCGTCCGCGCCATCGTCGGCGCGTTCGCGCGATCCAACCCGCCGGCCTTCCATCGGGCCGACGGCGCGGGCTACCGCTTCGTCGGCGGGCTAGTCGCCACGCTCGATGCGGTGAACCCGCAGGTGGCCGCCCGCCTGCTGGGGGCCTTCGAGGGCCTGCCGCGCTGGTCGCCGGCGGCCCGGACCGCGGCCTTGCCGGCGCTCGACGCGCTGCGCTCGGTCGAACGGTCCCGGGACGTCGCCGAGCTGCTGGCCCGCCTGCCAGCCTGATCCGCGCGCTCAGGGCGGCGGGGCGACCACCAGCCGGTCCCGACCGGCCGCCTTGGCCTCGTACAGGGCGGCATCAGCCCGGCCGAGCCAGCCGTCCACCTTGTCCCCCGCGACCGGCAGGGCCGCGCCGCCCGACACCGTCACCGTGCCATCGCCCAGCACCAGCCCGTCGCGCAGGGCGGCCTGCAGCCGGGCGAAGGCGCCTTCCACCGCGCGGGCGTCGGCATGCTCGATGAGCAGCACGAACTCCTCGCCACCGAAGCGGAAGAGCCGGTCGCAGGACCGCGTGGACTCCTGCACGATCCGGGTGAAGTCGCGCAGCACCCGGTCGCCGGCCTCGTGCCCGAAGCGGTCGTTGATGGCCTTGAAGTGGTCGAGGTCGAGGATCACCATGGCGGGTGTCCTTCCGCCGCGTCGAACCGCTTGCAGGGCGATCGCGAGCGCCTCGTCCATCGCTCGCCGGTTCTCCGCGCCGGTCAGCGCGTCGCGGGTCGCGAGCTGCTCCAGGTGCGCGCGGCGTTCGCCGGCATGGTGGGCGAAGATCGCCGCGAACACGCCGTTCACGCCCATCGCCGCGAGGACCGCGAGCGGCTCGCCGAGGGCCTTCAGGGTCTCGCCCTGCCACCACAGGAAGGCCATGACGCCGAGGCAGGTCGGCAAGGAGAGCCAAGTCGGCGCGAGGAAGGCGCCGGCCATCACGATCGGGAACAGCCAGAACAGGCCGATCGGCGAGAGCGCCGCGATCGCGCACCCGGCCGAGGTGATCAGGACCGTGGCGGCGATGCCGAGGCGATCGAGGTCGCCGCCGCGCCAGGCATGCCGCAGCATGCCGAAGATCGCCACGATGACGACGGCCTCCAGGGCGGCGAGGACCACCCGTCCCTGCAGCAGGCGGACCACGGCGATCGGCAGAAGCACGATGAAGGCGAGCACGCCGAACACGAGATACACGCCGACGCGGAAGTCGACCCGCACCCGCTGCCGGGCGGCGTCGAGGAAGCGTTGCCAGGCGAGCGGCAGGTCCATGGCGGCAAACGATAGCGCGAGCCGGCCGGGAGCGCCGGGTTCAGGGCGGCGGGGCGATCACCAGCCGGTCCCGCCCCGCCAGCTTGGCCTTGTACAGCGCGGCGTCGGCCCGGCCGAGCCAGCCTTCCACCTCGTCGCCCGCGACCGGCAGGGCCGCGCCTCCCGACATCGTCACGGTGTCGTCGCCCAGCACCAGCCCGTCGCGCAGAGCGGCCTGCAGCCGGGCGAAGGCGCCTTCCAGCGCGCGGGCGTCGGCATGCTCGATGAGCAGCACGAACTCCTCGCCACCGAAGCGGAAGAGCCGGTCGGAGGCCCGCGTGGACTCCTGCACGATCCGGGTGAAGTCGCGCAGCACCCGGTCGCCGGCCTCGTGCCCGAAGCGGTCGTTGATGGCCTTGAAGTGGTCGAGGTCGAGGATCACCAGGGCGGGTGTCCTTCCGCCGCGCCGGACCGCCTGCAGGGCGATCGCGAGTTCTTCGTCCATCGCGCGCCGGTTGCGCACACCGGTCAGCGGGTCGCGCGTCGCCAGATCCTCGAGGGCCACGCGCTGCATCTCCGTGCGCCGCGCGAAGATGTAGGCGAACAGGCAGACGAGCAGCAGCGTCGCGGTGATGCTGATGCGGTCGCCGAAGGTCGGGAAGGCTTGCGGCTGCAGCTGGGCGAGCGCGATGGCCAGCAGCGCCGCGATCGTCGCGAAGCGCGGGGCGACGAGGAAGAAGTTGGCCAGCAGGGCCGGGAACAGCCAGTAGATCCCGGTGGGCCCGAGCAGGCCGACGATCAGCAGGCAGCCGGCGGTGTTCGTCGCCGTGATCGACAGCCCGGCCACTTGCCGCGAACCGCCACGCCAGGCGTAGGCCGCAGCGCCGACGATGCCGAGCACGATGGCGCCATCGACGATCGCCGCGAGCCATTGCCCCTGGACGGCGCGCAGCACCGCGAAGGGCAGGATCGCCACCACGGCGCAGATCCCGAACACCGTGATGATGCTTAGCTGGAAATCCTGCCGGAGGCGGTAGAGCGGGCGCTGGACGAAGGGAGGCATGGGGTCCCAGGTCGACGGACCGCGACAGCGTAGCGCGGCGCGGCGGTACGCGCGAGGACGGCGCCGGTAGACTGCCGCGATGAAAATCGCCAGCTGGAACGTCAATTCGCTCAACGCCCGCCAGGAGCACCTGCTGGCCTGGCTCGGCTCCCGCCAGCCCGACGTGGTCGGCCTGCAGGAGACCAAGCTCGAGGACCAGCGCTTCCCCGACAGCGAGATCGCCGCGCTGGGCTACCGCTCGGTCTTCGCCGGGCAGAAAACCTACAACGGCGTCGCGATTTTGGTGCGCAGCGGCAGCGGCTTCGCGCCCACCGACGTGCAGGCCGGCATCCCGGGGTTCGCCGACGAGCAGAAGCGCGTCATCGCCGCGACGGTCGGCGACCTCCGCATCGTCAACTTGTACGTGGTCAACGGCCAGGCGGTGGGCAGCGAGAAGTACGACTACAAGCTGCGTTGGCTCGAGGCCGTGCACGGCTGGCTGGCCGGGGAGATCGCGCGGCACCCGAACCTCGTGGTGCTGGGGGATTTCAACATCGCCCCCGATGACCGCGATGTGCACGATCCGAAGGCCTGGAACGACGACAGCATCCTCACCTCGACCGCCGAGCGCGCCGCGCTGCGCCGGCTGTTCGACCTCGGCCTCGTCGACAGCTACCGCCTGAAGCACGACGACGCGGGCGTGTTCAGCTGGTGGGATTACCGGGCCGCGGGGTTCCGCCGCAACCTCGGCCTGCGCATCGACCTCGTGCTGCTCTCGACGGCGCTGGCCGGCCGCTGCATCGAGGCCTCGATCGACCGCGAGCCGCGCACCTGGGAGCGCCCTTCCGACCACGCCCCGGCGATGGTGACGCTCGGCTGAGCCGGCCTCGCGCCTTCAGCGCGACAGGATCGGGAAGTTGCCGGGCGGCTTCTCGACGAGGCCGAAGAAACGGCCGAGGTCGATCGTGCTGCCCTCGATCGTTACCTCGTCCGAGGTGAGCAGGGCGCCCGCACCGGCTTGGCCTGTCATCATGTCGAGGAACACCGCGTGCGTGAGCCGCAGCGTGGCATCCGCCGCCGGGTCTTCCGGTGCCGCGCGATGGCGCAGCACGCCGTTCCGCAGGCGCAGCACGTGGCTCTCGCCGCGATCGGTGAGCACGAGGTTGATGGTGAGGTCGAGGTCGCCCGCGGCCGGGCCGTCGATGGACGCGGCCATGCGCTCGAGGAAGCGCTCCACCGGCGTTTGCGCCAGCAGGTCGCGCATCCGCGCCGGCGAGAAGCCCTTCGCTGGGGCGCCTTCGCGCGCCTCCTGCGCGCCCGTCAGGTAGGCGTTGCGCCAGGTGCTGGCCTCGGCGGCGTAGCCCAGTTGCTCGAAGCTGGTGGCGAGCAGGCCGCGGGCGGTGTCGTTGGCGGGCTCGGCGTACACGGCGTGCTTCAGCAGTTCGGCAGCCCAGCGGTGTTCGCCCTTGGCCTGCGCCGCGCGGGCGGCGTCGAGCAGCGGCCCGATGCCGCCGGCGAGCGCGACGTAGCCCTGCGCGGCGGGCACCGGCGGCAAGGGATCGAGGTTGGCCGGATGCGCGTCGTACCAGCCGAGGTAGAACTGGTAGACCGCCTTGATGTTGTGGCGCACCGTGCCGTAGTAACCCCGCGTGGCCAGGTGCCGGTCGAGCGCCTCGGGCAGTTCGAGCGTCTCCGCGATCTCGGGCGCGGTCAGCCCGGCGTTCATCAGCCGCACCGTCTGGTCGTGCAGGTAGCGGTACACATCGCCCTGCGCGGCGAGGAAGCTGCGGATTTCCTGATTCCCCCACACCGGCCAGTGGTGCTGGTTGAACAGCACTTCGGCGTCGCCCAGCCGTTCGGCCGTGGCGTCGATGTCGTTGGCCCAGCGCAGGGCGTCGCGGACCTTCGCGCCGCGGATCGTGTAGAGGTTGTGCAGGGTCTGGCTGACCAGCTCCGCGCCGTTGAAGGCCTTCAGTTCAGGCAGCGCGAAGGTGAACTCCGAAGGCGCTTCGGTGCCCGGCACGTTGTGGAACACGAAGCGCACGCCGTCGATGACGTGCTCCTCGACGGGCTGCGTGACCACGAGGGTCGGCGGCAGCAGGCCGATGCTGCCGTAGGCCACGGCCTTGCCGAGGCCGTTGTCCACCAGCCCGGCGGTGTCGCGCGGCAGGTGCTTGCCGTACATGTACTCGGAGCGGCGCACCATGGCGACGCCGAGCAGCACGTTCTCGCTGGTGGCCTCCTCCATGAAGCCGGCGGGCGCGACGACGGGAATGGCGCGCGTCGCGGCCTCCTCGGCCGAGACCACGCCGAGCACGCCGCCGAAATGATCGACGTGGCTGTGCGTGTAGACGATCGCGCTCACCGGCCGGTCGCCGAGGTGCTGGCGGGCGAAGGCCATCGCGGCGGCGGCGGTTTCCCTCGAGGTGAGCGGGTCGACGACGATCCAGCCGGTCTCGCCTTCGATCAGCGACAGGTTGGCGATGTCGAAGCCGCGGAGCTGCCAGAGGCGGTCCGTCACCTTGAACAGGCCGGCGTGGTTGTTGAGCCGCGCCTGACGCCAGAGGCTGGGGTTCACCGTGTGTGGCGCATCGCCGTCGACGAAATCGAAGGCGGCGAAATCCCAGATCACCTCGCCGGCCGCATCACGGACCACGCCCGAGGGTGCGGCGACGAAACCGCGCATGGCGTCGTCGAAGGCCTGCCGGTCATCGAGATCGAGTCGCTCGCGCACGGCGGCGTGCTGCGCCACCACGCTGGCGTCGGCACCGCCGCGCCCTTCGGGCGTCGGCGTGCAGCCGGCGAGGCCGGCGAGCAGCAAGGCCCATGCCGCATGCCGGGGGCTCACCGCCGGGCCTGGAAGAACGCTTCTTCCGAGACCGAGTGCCAGGCCTGCGCCTGTGCGCGGAAGGCGCGCATCGAGTCGTAGGCCTTGCGCGCGAACGGGTCGCTGGCGGCCAGCTCCTCCAGCACGGCATCGGCAGCGCGGCGCAGCGCGACGAGCACGTCGTCCGGCAGGCGGCGCAGCTGCACGCCATGCTCGCGCACGAGGCTGTCGAGGGCCTGCTGGTTCCGCGCCGTGTACTCGGCCAGCATCTCGTCGTTCACCGCCGCGCAGCAGGCGTCGATGATCGCCTTCAGGTCGTCGGGCAGGGCGTCGTAGGCGGGCTTGTGGAAGATCGCCTCCAGCGTCGGGCCCGGCTCCTGCCAGCCCGGGTAGTACGCGTAGGACGCCACGCGGTGGAGGCCGAAGGCGAGGTCGTTGTAGGGGCCCACCCATTCCGCGGCGTCGATCGCACCGCTCTGCAGGCTGCTGAAGATCTCGGCGCCGGGCAGGTTCACCGGCACCGCGCCCAAGCGCGCGATCACGTCGCCGCCGAGTCCGGGGATGCGCATCTTCAGGCCCTGCAGGTCGGCGACGCCGCCGATCGCCTTGCGGAACCAGCCGGCGAGCTGCACGCCGGTGTTGCCGGCCGGAAAGGGCACGAGGTTGAAGGGTGCGTAGAGCTCGCGCCACAGGTCGAGACCGCCGCCGAAGCGCAGCCAGCCGTCCATCTCCTGCGCGTTCAGGCCGAAGGGCACGCTGCAGAAGAACGGGGCCGCCGGCGCCTTGCCCTTCCAGTAATAGGCGGCCGTGTGGCCGATCTCGGCCGTGCCGCGACCGACCGCGTCGAAGACCTCGAAAGGCGGCACGAGCTCGCCCGAGCCGAAGACCTTCACCGTGATCCGGCCGCCCGTCGCCTGGGTGATCCGCTCGGCGAGGCGCGCCGCGCCGCTGCCCAAGCCCGGGAAGTTGGTCGGCCAGCTGGTCACCATCTTCCACTGCAGACGGACATCGCTGCCGGCGCTGGCGGGGCCGGCGGTGTCGGGTCGGCAGCCGGCGAGGCCGGCGGCCGCGGCCGCCATGCCCACGCCCTTGAGGAGGTCGCGTCGCTTCATCGGGGCATCCAATCGAGGAACGCCCCGAGTGTAGCAACGGGGTCGTTCAGGCCGCCGAAAGGGGCGCGTAGGCCAGCACCAGCCACTTGGCGCCGCCGGTTTCGAAGTCGACCTTCACGCGCACGTGGTTGCCGCTGCCTTCGGCGTCCTTCAGCACGCCGACGCCGAAGTTCGGGTGGCGCACGCGCTGGCCGAGCTTGAAGCCCTTGAGCGGCGTGGTGTCGGCGTACTGCACGTCGCGTTCCCCCGCCCAGCCGCCGGCGCCCATCGGCCGCGCCACGGCGACCTTCGGGCGCACTTCGCGCAGCAGCGCCGCAGGGATCTCGCGCAGGAAGCGCGAGGGTGCGCCCAGGAGCTCCTGGCCATGCAGCCGTCGCGACTCGGCGTAAGTGATCAGCAGCCGTTCGCGCGCCCGCGTGATGCCGACGTAGGCGAGGCGCCGCTCTTCGGCGAGGCGGTCGCCTTCGGTGGAGCGGATCGAGGGAAACAGGCCTTCCTCGACGCCAGCCAGCGTGACGAACGGGAACTCGAGGCCCTTCGCCGTGTGCAGGGTCATCAGCTGCACCGCGTCGCTGCCGACGTCGGCCTGTGATTCACCGGCTTCGAGGGCGGCATAGCCGAGGAAGGCGATCAGCTCGGGCATGTCGGCGTCGACGTCCTCGGTGCGCGCGTAGCGGCTGGCTACCGAAACGAGCTCGTCGAGGTTGTCGATTCGCGAATCGAGCTGGTTCTTGCCCTCTTTGTCGTAGTGCTCGCGCAGCTTCGTGTCGGTGATGGCCTTCTCGACCTGCGCCGGCAGGTCGAGGTCGCGGGCGTCGTCCGCCAGGCGATCGACGAGGTCGAGGAACGCGGCCAGTGCATTGCGGGCG
>JAJTHD010000151.1 GCA_021297925.1 Lysobacteraceae bacterium | reverse complement strand
TTCAGGTACTGCTCGGCGGTGAAGTCGCGCGGGCGCTTCGGGTCGTCGAGCACGCGGCCCGTCGCGATGCAGACGCGCGCCTCGTGGGCGTCGAAATCGTCGCGGTCGAGGAAGCGGACCGCGTTGGTCGCGATCGCCGGCACGCCCTTCGCGGCGGCCAGCGCCAGCGCGGCCCGGTTGAAGGCCTCCTCGCCCGGCTTGCCGACCCGCTGCAGCTCGACGTACAGGCGGTCGTCGAAGGCCTGTGCGCATCGGTCGAACCACTGCGCGGCGAGCGCGTCGCGTCCGCCGGCCAGCGCGCTGCCGAGGGGGCTGTCCGGCCCGAGGGCGAGCAGCAGGCCCTCGTGGTCCGCGAACAGCCAGTCCGGATGGACGGTGAGCGCATCCCCGCGCTGGCCGTCGGCGTAGGCGCGGGTGATCAGGCGCGACAGGGCGAGGTAGCCGCGGCGGTCCAGGCACCAGGTGGTGACGCGCCCGAGCCGCTGCTCGCCGTCGTCCAGCAGGAGCTGGGCCCCCGCGACCGGCTTCAGGCCCTTGCCCTCGGCTTCCTTGTAGAACTTCACCAGCCCGAACAGGTTGGTGGGGTCGGTCAGCGCGATGGCCGGCTGCCCGCGTTGCGCGCTGCGCTTGGCGAGCTCGGGCAGTCGGATCGTGGAGTCCGTCAGCGCGTACTCGCTGTGGACGTTCAGGTGGACGTAGCGGGGCGGCATGGCGGCGTCCGGGGCAGACGCCGCAGGCTACGGGCCCCCGGCACGGGGGACAAGCCTTGCAATCCGCCCGAGCGTCCTGCCCGCCGGGGTCGGCCGTCCGGGGCGGACGGCCTCAGCTGGCGTAGCGCAAGCCGGCGTAGCTGCGCTCGCGGTGGTGGCGCGCCACCTCGGCGGCGAGCTGGCGGATCGCCTCGTGCTCGGCGGCGCGGGCGGACCGGACCAGTGGGTCGGTCGAGCCGGCCGGCAGGTCGGGACGGGGGGGCGGGCGATCGGCGTGCATGGGGTCCTCGTCGCGCCGCGGGAGGGGAGGGCGGCGTGGAATCCAGTCTCCGGATTGGCCTTGTTCCTCGGAAGTCACGGAAGTCAGCGTGACTTGTGGACGTCGGTCATTCGTCATGCCCGCGACGTGCCGGACCGGGCGGGAGCAGGTCGAGGCCCGGGGCGAGGAGGTCCCGGACCGGCGCGAAGCTTCGCCGGTGCGCCGGGCAGGGCCCGAGGCGGCGCAGGGCGTCGAGGTGCTCGGGCGTCGGATAGCCCTTGTGCGCGGCGAAACCGTACCCGGGATGTTCGGCGTCCAGCGCGAGCATCCAGCGGTCGCGGGCCACTTTGGCGAGGATCGACGCGGCCGAGATGGCCGCGATCTTCGCATCTCCCTTGACGATGGCTTCGGCCTCCACGCCCAGCCCCGACGGCACGCGGTTGCCGTCGACGAGCACGCGAGATGGCGGCACGGCGAGGGCGGCGACCGCGCGACGCATGCCCGCCATCGTGGCCTGCAGGATGTTGAGGCGGTCGATCTCGTCGGCATGCACGAGCACGATGGCGAAAGCGAGCGCGTCCGACTGGATGCGTGGGAACAGCACTTCGCGGCGGGCTTCGGGGATCGCCTTGGAGTCCCGGAGGCCGTCGATGCGCCGTGCCGGGTCGAGGACCACCGCCGCCACCGCGACCGGCCCCGCCAGCGGCCCTCGGCCTGCTTCGTCCACCCCGGCGATCGTCGCCCCGCGCCAGGACGGGTCGTCGTCGACGCGTCGCCTCATGCGCCGTGGCCCGGCAGCAGTTCCGCTACGGCCGCGGCCGCCGCGGCCGGCATCGGCTCGTGCAGGGCGTCGTGGAGGTCCTCGAAGCGACGGCGTTGCCCGGGGGGAAGGCCGTCCCGCAGCAGGCGCGCGAGGTCGTCCGCCAGTACGTCGGCGCGGCAATCGTGCTGCATCCGCTCGACCACCAGGGCCTCGCTGGCCAGGACGTTCGGCAGGCTGTAGCGGTCGACCTTCAGCAGGCCGAAGGCCTTCACGATGAAATGTGTCAGCGGCGCGATGCGGTAGGCCACGACCATGGGCCGCTTCGCCAGCATCGCCTCCAGGGCCGCCGTGCCGGAGGCGAGCAGCACGGCATCGCTGGCCACCATCGCCTCGCGTGCGCGGCCGTCCACGAGGTGCAGGGCTCCGTGCAGCGCCACGGACGCCGGGTGCGCGGCGAGCAGCGCCTGGAAGCGCTCGCGGCATCGCGGATTCGCCATCGGCGCCAGCACGCGCAGCCCCGGCAGCCGCCGCTGGAGCAACGCCACCGCGTCGAGGAAGACCGGGCCGAGCCGCGCGATCTCGCCGCGGCGGCTGCCCGGCAGCAGCGCCAGCAGCGGGCCGTCGCCGTCGATCCCCAGCGCGCGCCGTGCGGCGTCGCGGTCGGGGGCCATCGGCAGCATCGCCGCCAGCGGGTGGCCGACGAAGCGGGCCTCGACGCCATGCTTCGCGTAGATCGGTGGCTCCATCGGAAACAGGCACAGCACGCGATCGGCCGACTCGCCGATGCGCGCCGCGCGGCCCTCCCGCCACGCCCAGATGGAGGGGCTGACGTAATGCACCGTGCGGACGCCGCGTTCGCGCAGCCAGCGCTCCAGCCCGAGGTTGAAGTCGGGCGCGTCGATGCCGACGACCACGTCGGGCCGCCAGGCGAGCAGGCGTTCGCGCAGGCCGCGGCGCAGCCGCAGCAGGCGCGGCAGGTGCCGGAGCACCTCGACCAGACCCATGACGGCGAGTTCCTCGCAGTCGTGCCAAGGCTCGACGCCGGCGCCGCGCATCTCCGGTCCGGCCACGCCCACGAGGATTGCGTCGGGGAATCGCCGCCTCAGGTCCCGCGCGAGCGACGCGCCCAGCAGGTCGCCGGAGGCCTCGCCGGCTACCAGCGCGATGCGCGGGGCGCGTCCGTTCGCTGCGGCGTCGCCGCCCACGGCGGGGCTCAGCGGAGCAGGCCGCGCTCGCTCTTCTCGATGAAGGCGAGCATGCGGGCGACGTCCTCGGAGCCGTCGGCGGCCTGCGCAAGCTCGGCCTTGGCCTCGGCCAGCGGGGCGCCGGACATGAACACGGCGCGGTACGCGCGCTTGATCGCGGCGATGCGCCCGGCATCGAACCCGCGGCGCTTGAGCCCTTCGGCGTTGATGCCGCGCGGCACCGCGTACTTGTCGGCCACCATCACGAAGGGCGGCACGTCGGCGTTGACGAGGCTGCCCATGCCGATGAACGCATGCGCGCCGATGCGGCAGAACTGGTGGATGCCGGCGAAGCCACCCAGGATCACCCAGTCCTCCAGCACCACGTGGCCGGCCAGCGTGGCGTTGTTGGCGAGGATGCAGTGGTTGCCAACGACGCAGTCGTGCGCGACGTGCACGTAGGCCATGATCCAGTTGTCGTCGCCGATCCGGGTCAGGCCGCCGCCGTCGACGGTGCCGCGCGAGAAGGTCGTGAACTCGAAGATGGTGTTGCGGTCGCCGATCTCGAGGCGGGTGGGTTCGCCCTTGTGCTTCTTGTCCTGCGGCTGGCCGCCGAGGCTGGCGTGGGGGTGGACGACGTTGTCCCGGCCGATGCGGGTCGGCCCCTGGAGGGTGCAGTGGCTGCCGATCGACGTGCCCGCGCCGATCTCGACCTGCGCCCCGATGACGGCGAACGGGCCGACCGAGACGCCCTCATCCAGCCGGGCCTTCGGGTCGATGAGGGCGGTCGGATGGATGGCGGCGTTCGCGTTCATGCGCCTTTGGTCTCCGCGCAGAGCATCTCGGCGCTGGCCACTTCCTTGCCGTCGACCAGCGCGCGGCCCTCGTAAAGCGCCATGTTGCGGATGGTGCGCTTCAGCGAGACCTCGAGCACGAGCTGGTCGCCGGGCACCACCATCTTCGAGAAACGGGCGTTGTCGACCTTCACCAG
>JAJTHD010000268.1 GCA_021297925.1 Lysobacteraceae bacterium | reverse complement strand
CTTCGGCTCGAAGAACGCCCCGATGCCGGTCTCGAACAGCACGGTCTTCCCGGCGAGGTCCTTGGCCAACAGCGCGCGGCAAGCCAGCGGGATGCGGTGCGCCTCGTCGGGCACGATCCACTTCTCCCACATCGCCCGCGGCACGTTGCCGAACATCGCGCCACCGTCGAGGCGCTGCGAGTTCCCCATCACCGACCACAGTCGCGTGCTCACCGGAAGATCCCCCCCTCGTCGGTACTGCCCTTGCCCACCGTCTTCCAGCGCGGATCGGCGCCGGCCTCCACGCGCCCGTCGTCGCGATGCCAAAGGACGACCTGCATGTTGCCCCAGGTGCGTGGCTCTTCCTTGACGACGTGGCCGCGGGCCTCGAGCGCGGCGCGCGTGGCCGCATCCAGGGCACCGGGCTCGATCGACACCTCATCCGGCAGGTACTGGTGGTGCACGCGCGGCTCGGCCACTGCCTCGGCGGCGCTGGCGCCGGCGTCGAGGGCGAGGAGCCCCTGGATCACCATGCTGATGATGCGGCTGCCACCGGGAGTGCCGACCACGGCGACGCGGTCCATGCCGATCACGATGGTCGGCGTCATCGAGGACAGGGGGCGCTTGCCGGGCGCGATCGCATTGGCGTCCTCGCCCACCAGCCCGAAGGCGTTCGGCACGCCCGGCTTCACCGAGAAGTCGTCCATCTCGTTGTTGAGCAGGAACCCGGTGCCCGGCACGACCATCGCGTTGCCGTAGGGCAGGTTCACCGTCTGCGTGACCGCCGCGATGTTGCCTTCGGCGTCGACGATCGAGAAATGCGTGGTGTCCGGGCGTTCGCTCCGGGTGACGCCGGGCAGCAACGCACTCGGCGTGGCGCGCTCCGTGCTGATCGACGCACGCAGGCCGGCCGCGTAGGCCGGGTGGGTCAGCAGTTCGACCGGCACGTCGACGAAGTCCGGGTCGCCGAGGAAGATCGCGCGGTCGCGGTAGGCGCGGCGCATGGCCTCGATGCGCAGGTGCAGGCGGTCGACCGGCGCCTCGGCCGCCCAGTCGTAGCCGTCGAGGATCTGCAGCGTCGCCGCCAGCGCCACGCCGCCCGAGGATGGGGGCGGCGCCGTGACCACCGTCTGGCCGCGGTGCGTGAACACCAACGGGGCGCGCTCGACGACGCGGTACTGGGCGAGGTCCTCCAGTGTCCAGATGCCCCCGGCGGCGCGGACCCCGTCGACCAGCCGCTGCGCGACGGGACCGCGATAGAAGCCGTCATGCCCTTCCGCGGCGAGCCGGCGGAGCACGTCGGCGTAGTCCCGGTTGCGCATCCGGGTGCCCGCCGCTGGCACCTCGCCGTCAATCAGAAACAGCGCCGACGCGCCGGGGTCGTCGCGCAGGACGTCCTTGCGCCACCCCATCATCGCGATGTTCTTGTCACCGAAACGCCAGCCGCGCTCGGCCAGCCGGATCACCGGCGCGAGCGCCTCGCCCAGCGGCATGCGTCCGTAGGTCGCCGACACATGGACCAGACCCGCCGGAAGGCCCGGGATGGCGGCGGCCAGCGCACCGTCGATGGTCTGTCGCGGCCTCGGTTCGCCGGTGGCCGGGTCCAGGTACATGTCGCGCGTGGCGGCCAGCGGCGCCCGCTCGCGGGCATCGACGAACACGACCTTGCCGTCGCTGGCGCGCCGCAACAGGAAGAAGCCGCCGCCGCCGAGCCCCGAGCTTTCCGGCTCCACCAAGCCCAGCGCCGCCGACACCGCCACCGCCGCATCGAAGGCGTTGCCGCCGGCACGAAGGACGGCCATGCCGGCATCGGTCGCCTGCGCATTGGCACTGGCGATGGCCGCCCCCTTCGGGCGCCCCAGCGGCGCGTCGACGGCCGGGGCCGCGGGACGCTCGACCGGCCCTTGGGCGGCTGCGAGGGCTGGGGGGGCCGGCGCGAGCGCCAGCAGCAGGGAGGCGAGGACGACGCGCCATCGCGGCGCGCCGGGAACACGGAAGGGCATCAGGCCATCTCCTGCTGCAGGCGCTCGAACTTGGCCTGCAGCACATCACGGGATTCGGGGTGGGCCGGGTCGGACTCGATGCACTCGACCGGGCAGACGACGACGCACTGCGGTTCATCGAAATGGCCCACGCACTCGGTGCACTTCGATGGGGTGATCTCGTAGATCACCTCGCCCTGCGAGATCGCCCCGTTCGGACAGGCCGGGGCGCAGACGTCGCAATTGACGCAGGTGTCGAGGATGAGCAGGGCCATGGCAGGGCGGAACGGGCGGCCGGTCCGGCCGCCCGTGGGGTGGATCAGCGCTTGACCTCGACGAACCGGAACTCGGCGCCGACCGACAGCGCGGCCTGACGCACGCGCGACTCATCCTTCGACTCACCGATGAACAGCACGCGCGAGCCTTTCAGCGCGTCCTCCTCGAGCTCCTCGCCCTCGAAGGCGGCAACCACCAGATCGGCCATCATGGTGCTGTTCGGCGAACTGAAGGTCAGCATGTTGCCCGGCAGCACCGTGCGGAGCAGCGCGGCGTTCACGTCGGCCTTCATGCGCTGGTAGGGGCCTTCCTCCTCGGTCGGATCGGTGCCCGCCGGCAGGTAGTAGTTGAAGGTGCGCTCGGTGACGCCATCCATGTTCTGGCCGATGACCTGGCCGAGGTAGGCCTTCCACGCAGCGTCATCGTCGGTGGCCGGGGCGACCAGCGCCGCGGCGTTGGGGTCCTGCTTCGGGGCGCTCTTCTCGCCGATGTCGGCTTGGCAGCCGGCGAGGACGAGGGTGGCGGCGACGGCGGCAGCCAGCAGCGTATGGCGGTTCATGGCGACTCTCCTGGGAAGCGGCAAGGGATCAGGAACGGCCGGCGCGGGCCGCGAGGGCGCGCGCGACGACCGGGGGAACGAAGCCGGACACGTCGCCGCCCAAGCGGGCGACTTCGCGGACCAGCGTCGATGAGATGAAGCTGTGCTGCTCGGCCGGGGTCAGGAACAGGGTCTCGACCTCGGGGATCAGGTGGCGGTTCATCGAGGCGAGCTGGAACTCGTACTCGAAATCGGACACGGCCCGCAGCCCGCGCAGCAGGACGCCGGCGCCGATGTCCCGGGCGAAGTTCGCCAGCAGGCCGGTGAAGGCGACCACCTCGACGTTCGGATGGTGGGCCAGCGCCTCGCGCGCCAGGGCCTCGCGCTCGGCGACGCTCATGACGGGGTTCTTGCCGGTGCTGCCGGCGACGCCGACGATGACCTTCTCGAATAGCGGGGCGGCCCGGGCCACCAGGTCGGCATGGCCGTTGGTGATCGGGTCGAACGTGCCGGGGTAGAGGGCGATGCGCTGTCGGGGCGTCATGGCAGCAGGCGCGGACGGGATCGTTCGAGTGTAGCAACTCAGTCCGTGCCGACCCGGTACAGCCCGGCATGGACATCGCGGGTCCCGAGTTCCCGGTGGAGGCGCCACGCCGACGGAACGGCGGCGGCAGACACCGCGGGGGACTCGACGTAGACGTGCGCACGCGGCGCGAGCCGCGGCGCCAAGGCCGCGAGGACCGCTGGCCATAGCCCTGCCGCGAACGGCGGATCGACGAAAACGAGGTCCCAGGCACCTTCCGCACCTTCGAGCCAGCGCACCGCATCGTTGCCATGCACCACCATCGGGGGTCCACCGAGCGGCCCGAGCCGGGCGATCGCGGATTCCAGCACCCGGATCGCCGCGGGCGAGCGCTCGACGAAATCGACGCGCGCAGCGCCGCGGGACGCCGCCTCGAGACCGAGCGCGCCCGTACCGGCGAACAGGTCGAGGACCCGGGCGCCGGCCACGTCGGCCTGCAGCCAGTTGAACAGCGTCTCGCGGACCCGGTCGCTGGTCGGGCGAAGGCCCTCGACGTCGGGCACCGGCAGCCGGGTCCCCCGCCAGCGGCCGCCGATCAGGCGGATCCGGCCCGGCGCGTTCGCGCCGGAGGCGGGCATGGGCGATCGGGGCGGACGGCGCGTCATCGGGCCGTGCCAAGGGCGGGTGGTACCATCCCGCCATTCTGCGCGATGCCGCGCCCGCTCCGCGACGATGCTCGACTGGTTCAAGAAGAAGCCCACGTCCCCCGCCTCCCCCGCGTCGCCGGATGCTCCTCCGGCACCGGAGAGCGCGGAGCCCTCGCCTGCGCCGCCCACGGCCGCCGTCGTCCCTGCCCCATCCGCCGATAGCGAATCGAGCGGCTGGTGGCGGAAGCTCACTCGAAGCGGTTTCGCCGCCGGGCTGCGCGGCCTGTTCTCCGGCAACCCGCGCCTCGATGACGAACTGCTCGAGGAGATCGAGACCGTCCTTCTGTCCTCCGACGTCGGCATCACGGCCACCACGGCGCTCGTGGGCGACCTGCGGACGCGCATGAAGGCCCGCGAGTTCGAGGACGTCCCGGCGCTGCGCGCGCATCTCCGCGAGGCCCTGCTGAACCTCCTTGCCCCGGTGGCACGCCCACTCGTCGTCGACCCGTCGCGCGCACCCTTCGTGATCCTGACGGTCGGGGTCAACGGCGTCGGCAAGACGACGACGATCGGCAAGCTGGCGCACCGTTTCCAGGGCCAGGGCCTCCGGCTCGCGCTCGCTGCCGGCGACACCTTCCGGGCCGCGGCGGTCGAGCAGCTTCGCGTGTGGGGTGAGCGCAATGGCGTCACGGTCGTCGCGCAGGGCCAGAACGCCGATCCGGCGGCCGTGATCTACGACGCCCTGCAGGCGGCGAAGTCACGGGGGCTCGACCTGCTGATCGCCGACACCGCGGGACGGCTGCACACGCAGCAGGGGCTCATGGCCGAGCTGTCCAAGATCGGCCGCGTGCTGGCCAAGGTGGACCCGACGGCCCCGCACGAGGTGCTGATGGTGATCGACGGCACCACCGGCCAGAACGCGGTGAACCAGGTCCGCCAGTTCCGCGAGGCCGCGAACGTCACCGGGCTCGTCGTGACGAAGCTCGACGGCAGCGCCAAGGGCGGCGTCGTGTTCGCGCTGGCGCGCGAGTTCGGCCTGCCGATCCGCTTCGTGGGCCTCGGCGAGAGCATGGCCGACCTGCGCGAATTCGACCCGCGGGCCTTCGTCGACGCCCTGCTCCCGGAGCAGCTCGGGGCGTGACCACGGACTCCGCGGCACCGACGCGCCGTCGGAGGCGATGGAGCGCCGGGCGGTTGGCCGCGCTCGGCCTGGTCGGGATGATCGGGGCGGCGCTCGCGATCCTCCTGCACGTGGCGGGGGACGCCGACCGCATCGCTGCGCTGCTGCTGTCCCGCGCCTCCGGCGCCATCGCCCTCGAGTGGCGGACGAGCGGCCCGGCCTCGATCGCCTGGCGCCCCCTGCCCCGCCTCGTGCTGACCGATCTCGAGGCCCGAACGGCGGATGGCCATCCGCTGCTTCGCGTCCGTCGCGCGGAGGTGGCCGTGCCGTGGTCCACGCTGCGCGGCGACGCGGTGGCAATCGAATCCATCCGGATCGACGGCCTCGCGATCGATGGCGACCGCGTGGCCGCGTGGTGG
>JAJTHD010000136.1 GCA_021297925.1 Lysobacteraceae bacterium | reverse complement strand
TGAACAGCAGCATCAGCAGGATCAGCGCCTCCTGCGTGTTCTTCGGTTCCTCCAGCGCGCCCAGGTTGAAGGCGGCGGTCAAAGTGAGCGCGAGGCCGGTGACGAGGCACCCCGCCGCGGCCCATCTCGGCGGCATGCGGACCGCGGCCCAGAGAAGGACGATCGTCGGCACGGCCAGCACCGCCGCCGCGTTGCGGACGGTCTCGTGCGGCGTCAGCGCGACGACGGTCAGCGACAGTCCGAGCGCCACGCACCAGGCGCTCCGCTCGAACCCCACCAGCGCGGTGGTCGGCAACGCCAGCGGGTCGTCCTGCGACCGCCACAGCAGGGAGATCCCGGGGCCAAGCACCAGCACGCCGAACACGTTCGCGACCAGCCACGTGATGGCGGCATCGCCGACGGCCGAAGGCGGGGTGACGCCGGTCAAGACCAGGCCCATCAGCCCGAACGGCAGGCTGGCGAGGGCCAGCGTGGCGCCCGCGATCAGGAGGACGCGGACCGAGCCGAGGTGGAACAGGTCGCCCGAGCGCATCCCGAGCCGGCGGGCGACGGTCGACGCGGCCAGCGCCCCCGCCACGTTGGCGGCCATGGAGAAGGGCAGGAAGGACAGGGGGGCGGGCGAGCCGACCAGCGAGTACGTCAGGTCGGCCAGCGCCACCAGCCACCACTTCCGCCGGCCCTCGCGCATCAGCAACACGAAGCTGAGAGCGCCCGGCGGCCAGAGCAGCACCACGCCGTCGGGCCCGACCACGAGCAGGCCACCCAACAGGCCGCCCGCCGAGTACAGCGCGACGAATAGCGGAACGAGCCAGAACGAGCGGGGCGGAGTGGGCATCCGGGGTCGAGGCTGGTTGAACGGCCATCCTAGCGGTCCGTGATGCCGCCGGACCGTCGCGACCGGGCCGGAGCACGCTTCTGTGACAGGGTTGTCGCTTGCCGGTCATGGCGGTGTCACCGGGCGTCCATTCAATGGCGTTTCCCAACGCAAGGACGTTCCATGCCCCGTTCCCTCCTCGCCGTGGCCATCGGCTCGGCGCTCGCCTTCCCGGCGGCTTCCATCGCGCAGGCGTCTGCCGCGGCCGCGTCGGCGCCGGCCCAGCTCGACCGCGTCGAAGTGGTCGGGGAGATCGTCTACCGCGACCGCACCGAAGCCACCGCCCCGGTGCTCAGCTACGACCTGGCCTACTTCCAGCGCTTCGAGCCGCTGACCGTCGGCGACATGCTGAAGCGCGTGCCGTCCGTCACCTTCGTCTCCGACGTGCTGGAGTACGACGGCGTTCGCCTGCGTGGCCTCGATTCGGGCTACACGCAGATCCTCATCAACGGCAAGCGCGTTCCCGGCGCCGGCCTCGACCGTAGCTTCTTCGTCGACCGCATCCCGGCCGAGATCGTCGAGCGCATCGAGATCGTCCGCTCCGCCTCGGCCGACCGCAGCGGCGATGCCGTCGCCGGTGCCCTGAACATCGTGCTGCGCGACGGCTATTCCATCGACGGCGGCTACCTGCGCGCCGGCGCCACGCGCTTCAACGACGACGAGTTCGAACCGACCTTCGGCGCGTTCTGGGGCGGCGAAGCCCTGGGCGGCAACCTTCTGATCGGCGCCAACCTGCAGGGCCGACGCAACCCGAAAGACAAGTTCAGCCAGCGCTTCGATGAACCGGGCGGCACGCTCGACGACACCGAAGTGCAGACCGATGTGCGTTCGGGCAAGGACTACGCCTTCAACGCCGACTACCGCGTGGGCGTGGGCGAGACCGGCGAACTGCACCTCTCGGGCATGTTCGTCCGCACCGACCGTATCCAGGACGAGGATTCGATCGAGTACCGCAGCGGCATCGCCAACACCGCGAACCTGCTGACGATCAACGACAACGACCTCGACATCCAGACCGACAACTACACGCTCGGCGCCGGCCTGAAGTGGGCGATGGCCGGCGGCGAGACGGAAATCCGCGTCGACCGCGCCGGGATCACCGACGACCAGTTCGAGTTCGAGAACGAGTTCGAGTACCTGCGCGACAGCAATCCGTTCCCGGAAGACGACCGCTTCACCCGCGACGTCACCGACCTCCTGATCGAAGACACCGACACCACGGCCGAGTTCGCGCATGAGCGCGACGCCGGTTTCGGCAAGCTCAAGTTCGGCCTGCAGGCGACGCTGAAGGACCGCGAAACGCGCATCCTCGATGCGACCCGCTACCGCGTCACCATCCCGAACGCGCCGGGCGTGCGCCCCGCCATCCCGGGTCCGACCCAGCCGCTGTCGCCTGCTCCGGGCGGCCTGAACACCATCGAGGAAACCCGCTTCGAGCCCTTCGTGAAGCTGAGCGGCGCCGCGAACGCGCTGGAGTGGGAGGCCGGCCTGCGCTACGAGCAGACCGACACCGAGATCAACGACCGCACGGTGGCGGCGAACCTCGCCCGCACCGAGACCGACTACGGCTTCCTGCTGCCGTCGGCCCACCTGCGCTGGAACCTCGACGAGGCCAACCGCATCACGGCCTCGGTGGCGCGCACCGTGCGCCGTCCGGACTTCAACGCCATCTCGCCGGCCCTGCTGGAAGCGGAAGCGGGCGACAACGACGTCCTCGGCAACCCGCTGCTCGACCCCGAGTCGGCCTGGGGCCTGGACGTCGGCTACGAGCGCCGCCTCGGCGAGCGCGGCATTGTCGGCGTGAACCTGTTCTACCGCGACATCACCGATCTCGTCGAGCTGGCCAACACCGGCGTCGAGGGTAGCGAGGGCCCGGGCACGTTCGTCCTGCAGCCGCGCAACACCGGCGACGGCCAGGTCTGGGGCGCGGAGTTCGACCTGTCGACGCCGCTCTCGGCCATCGGCCTCGACAACACCGGCGTGTTCGTCAATTACAGCTGGCTCGACAGCGAAATCGAGGACGGTTTCGGCAAGCGCCGCTTCAACAACCAGTCGAACTACGTCTACAACGTCGGCTTCATCCAGGAGCTGCCCTCGCTGGAGGCCTCGTTCGGCGTGACCTTCCGCAAGCAGGGTGATGCCCCTAGCCGCATCGTCGGCGAAGAGATCATCACGAGCTACGACGGTGATCTGGAGGCGTTCATCGAGAAGCGCTTCGGCAAATCGTGGGCGGTGCGCCTGACGGGCATCAACCTGCTCGACCAGAGCAAGGACGAGGCATTCGACAAGTTCACCACGATCGAAGACCAGATCAACCGCGACTACGACGAGTACGAGCTCGAGACCGAGACCGGCGGCCGCGCGGTGCAGCTGATCGTGCGCTACCAGTTCTGATCCACGAAGGCCGGGACGGCCCGCTGCCCCGGCTGGTTCAGGCACCAACAGGAAAGGGCCGCATCACTGCGGCCCTTTTCCGTTTGCCGGAGCCGCCGCCGCGCGGGCGTCGGCATCGGCGCTTACTTCGCGTCGAGGTCCTTCCCGAACAGCCCGAGGTACAGCGCCTGGTAGACCTTTGTGGCGTCAATGGTGCCCTCGATCTTCGACGCACCCGGGCCGATGCCGCGCGCCACGGTGCCGCCGGCGCTGTCCGAGTCGCTGGCCCAGGTGATATAGAACGGAATGCGCTGGCCGTTGGCGTCGGGCGGGGTCAGGAACGGCTGGCCGTCGTCGCTGTCGAGCAGCGAGCCGCTGGCCGTGCGCTCGCCGAGCGGGCGCGGCAGGTCGTCCGGATCGTCGAGGTCGTCGCTGGTGGCGTTCATGCCGCCGTTGTCCGAGTCCGAGGCCACGATGACGGTGAGCGCCGGGTTGGCCTGCGCCTCCGCGAGCGCCAGCGCGATGGCGCGATCGGCGCCGATGGCGGCCTCCAGCGTGGCCGGCGCGTTGTTCTCGCCGCTCAGGTTGTCGGTGGCTTCCTCGTTGCCGACGATCAGGTAGCCGTTCGGCGCGTCCTTCACCCGCGACAGGATGAAGGCCAGCATCGCGTCGAAGCGCGGCGCCTGCGGCTGGAAGGCGGGGAGGCCGGCCTCGGCGAGCCCGGCTTCGTCCATCTCGTTGAACGTGCTCTCATGGGCGAACAGGCCCAGCACCTTCGTGGCCTCCGGCGGCAGCGCGGCGAGCTCGTCGGCGGTGAAAACGACCGTGTAGCCCGCGGCCTTCGCTTCGTCGACCAGATTCCGGCCGTCTTCGCGCACGCCTTCGCCGTGCACGCCCTTCATTCCTGCCGGCAGGAAGAACCTCTCGCCGCCCCCGAGCGCGATATCGGGGCCGGCGGCGAGGATCTGGCTCGCGATCTCGGCCTCGTCGTCGCGGCTGGCAACGCTGGCGAGGAAGGCGCCGGTGCCGGGCTCGGTCAGCGACGAGGAATTGAGGATGGCCACCGTCTTGCCGGCGGCCTTGGCTTCCGCCATCAGGCTCTGCGCCTTGCCCGAAGCGGCCGTCGGGGCCGCGCCGTCGATGGCGCCGTAGCTGTCGAGCTTGGCGCGCACGCCGTAGGCATGCGTGGTGGCGCCGCCGTTCGAGCTCTGGTTCACCGAGTCGAGGCTGGGGCCGACGTAGATTGCGACCTGCGGCAGCTGGTCCCAGGCGAGGCGACCGTCCGGACCCACGTGCATCAGGCGCGTCGCCATCCAAGTGTTGGCGCCCATGCCATCGGGGTGCAGGAAGATCGCGCTGAGCCTCGGCCTGGCCGCGGCCGGGGCGTCGACCGCCGGGTCCGGCGCAGCGGCGGGCGCGGGTTCGGTGGCCGGCTGGCAGCCGGCGAGCCCGACGAGGGCCGTGGCCAGGCCGAGGCTCAGCGCGAGTCGGCGGGGCAGGGCGGTAGGACGGGACATGGGGGCGGCCATCGGGAGGGACTCCGGCGAGGAAACCTCCGACGATATGTCGGCGGCGTGACCGTTCCGCGTCAGCGCGCTGCCGATCAACACTCGATGACGTTCACCGCCAGCCCGCCGCGGCTGGTTTCCTTGTACTTGTCCTGCATGTCGCGGCCGGTGTCGCGCATGGTCTTGATGACCTTGTCGAGCGAGACCTTGTGGCTGCCGTCGCCACGTGCGGCCATGCGCTGGGCGTTGATCGCCTTCACCGCGCCCATCGCGTTGCGCTCGATGCAGGGGATCTGCACGAGGCCGCCGATCGGGTCGCAGGTGAGCCCCAAGTTGTGCTCCATGCCGATCTCGGCGGCGTTCTCGACCTGCGCCGGCGTGCCGCCCAGTGCGGCGGTGAGGCCGGCCGCGGCCATCGAGCAGGCCACGCCCACTTCGCCCTGGCAGCCCACTTCCGCGCCGCTGATCGAGGCGTTCTCCTTGTAGAGGATGCCGATGGCGGCGGCGGTGAGCAGGTAGTCGTGGATGCCCTGCGCACTCGCCTGCGGGCAGAAGCGCTCGTAGTAGTGGCCCACCGCCGGGATGATGCCGGCCGCGCCGTTGGTCGGCGCCGTCACCACGCGGCCACCGGCGGCGTTCTCCTCGTTCACCGCCAAGGCGTAGAGGTTCACCCAGTCGAGGATGGTCAGCGGGTCGCGCAGCGCGGCCTCGGGCCGGCTCGACAGGTCGCGCGCCATCGACGGCGCACGGCGGCCCACCTTCAGCCCGCCCGGCAGCACGCCTTCCTCGCGGGTGCCGCGCGCCACGCAGGACTGCATGGCGGCCCAGATCCGGTCGAGGCCCTCGCGGATCTCCGCTTCCGGGCGCCACACCTTCTCGTTTTCGAACATCAGCTGCGCGATGGAAAGGCCGCTCTCGCGGCAGCGCGCCAGCAGTTCGTCGCCGGAGTGGAAAGGGTGGGGCAGTTCGGTGGTGTCGGCGACGATGCGATCTTCCGCCGCTTCGTCGGTGTTGACGACGAAGCCGCCGCCCACCGAGTAGTAGTCGCGCGTGGCGATCACCGCGCCTTCGGCGTCGAAGGCGGTGAAGCGCATGCCGTTGGTGTGGTACGGCAGCTTCTCGCGCTTGTTGAACACCAGGTCGCGCTTCTCGTCGAAGGCGATCTCGTGCGTGCCCATCAGGCGGATGCGCTTGGTGCCACGGATGCGTTCGAGGCTGCCCGGGATCACGTCGGGGTCGATGCGGTCCGGCCAGTGGCCCTCGAAGCCCATCAGCACCGCCTTGTCGGTGCCGTGGCCGCGGCCGGTCAGGGCCAGCGAGCCGTAGAGTTCCGCGCGGAGGCGGGCCACCCCGCCCAGCTGGCCCGGCTCTTGCAGCCAGCGCTCCAGGAAGCGCGCCGCGGCGCGCATCGGCCCCACGGTGTGCGAGGAGGACGGCCCGATGCCGATCTTGAAGATGTCGAACAGGCTGACGGCCATGGGTCTTCGGACGGCGAAGGTTCAGGTGGGCGTCATAGTCTACCGGTCATGAAACTCGCCCTGTACCAGCGCGACGACTGTCATTTGTGCGACGCCGCATTGGACGTGCTCGCCGGCGCGGGCGCGCCCGACTTCGAGAGCGTGTGGATCGACGGCGAGGCCGCCCTCGAGGCCCGCTACGGCGGCCGGGTGCCGGTGCTTCGCGACGAAGCCACGGGCGCCGAGCTGGCGTGGCCCTTCGACGTCGACGCCGTCCGGCGGTTCGTCGGCGCCTGAGTCACCGCGTTGGCTGCAGCACCAGCCGCGTGGTGACGGACACCGCGTCCGGCAAGACGGCGGTGTCGGCCCAGTCGCCCGTGCCCACGTTGAAGGCCAGTCGCGGCACGGTGGCCGACCCGGCCAGCACGGGCATGGCGCCGGCAGTCCACGTGAAGGTCAGGGGCACGGCCTTGGCGATGCCCCGGAGCGTCAGCACGCCCTCGGCCACGAAGCGGCCGTCGTCGAGCTTCCGGAACCGGGTGGCGACGTAGCGCGCCTGGGGCGTTCCGGCGGCATCGAAGAACTCCGCGCCCAGCAGGGTCTCGTCGCGCTCGTCGTTGTCGGTACCGGCCGAGCCCAGCTCGATCACCACGTCGAAGCGGCCGGCGGCGGTCGCGGGATCGAACGCGATGTCGGCGCTAAAGCGGTCGAAACGACCGGTGAACGCCTCGCCGTCGTAGCTGGCGCCAAAGCCCAGCGTCGAGCCGGCGGCGGCGGTGTAGGTCGGCGTCGAGGCGACGGCCGGCAGGGCGAAGAGGGCGAGGAAGGCGAGCAGCGCGCGCATGGTCGGTGTCCGTTTGGGGAAAGGGTGTCAGGCCGGCGGCCGGATCCAGGGCGCCATCCGCCACAGCACCCGGTCGCGGAGCCGGTAGTGGTGCCAGAAGGCCGCGCCGGCATGGGCCAGCAGCAGGGCCGCCAAGGCGAGGCCCGCGATCTCGTGCACCTCGCCCGAGATCGCCTTGAGCTCGCGGTCGACCTGGCCGGCGCGCGCCATCACCGTGATCCCGAACCAGGGCGTGGCGAAGTTCGAGGCCCAGTTGTACAGCAGGCCGCTGGTCGGCATCGCCAGCAGCAGGGCGTACAAGCCGGCATGGCCTGCGGTCGCGGCGAGGCGCTGCACGCGAGAGGTGCCGTCCGGCAGCGCGGGCGTCGGCTGCAACCAGCGCCACAGCAGGCGCAGCACCGTCAGCCCGCCGACGGTCAGCCCGAGGCTCTTGTGCAGCAGGTAGACGTCGCGCTTGAACGGGGTGTTCGGCAGCGAGTCCATCGTGAAGCCCACGACCAGCAGGCCGAGCACCGCCAGCGCGGTGACCCAGTGGAGGGCGATGCTGGGCGTGCCCCAGCGTTCGGCGGTGTTGCGGAGGGGCATGGGGCGG
Organism: Lysobacteraceae bacterium; assembly: GCA_021297925.1. Lineage (GTDB taxonomy): Bacteria > Pseudomonadota > Gammaproteobacteria > Xanthomonadales > Xanthomonadaceae > Silanimonas. The sequence goes on along the minus strand of JAJTHD010000136.1, from coordinate 367 downwards.
TCCTCGCGGTCAGCGGGTGGCTTCGACTTCGATGCGGAGATCGACGGTGGTCCCCACCATCGACGGGAAGGCGGTCAGTCCGAAATCGCGGCGGTCGAGCGTCGCCGTCGCCGAAAAGCCGGCCATCCGGCGCAGCGTCAGCGGGTGCCGCCGGGTGGCGTTGCGGCGGACGTCCAGCGCGACCTCGCGGGTCACGCCGCGGAGCGTGAGGCGGCCGCGCACTGTCGCGTGGGACTCGTCCCGGGGATCGACGACGTCCGCCACGAATCGCGCCTCGGGATGGGTCGGGACGTCGAGCCAGCGGCCGCCCTGCATCGCGGTGTTCCACTCGGCATCGCCGAAGTCGAGTCGGGCGAGCGGCAGCGCC
>JAJTHD010000177.1 GCA_021297925.1 Lysobacteraceae bacterium | reverse complement strand
GGGGCGGCATTTTTCGAGACGTACTTGCAAAGGCGTCGCTCCGAGGTGATCCGTGCCATCAGCTGGATGGCCAGAACCGACTTTCCGGTACCCGGCCCACCGCGCACGATCACCACCTGCTTCCGTTCGTCGGTCGCCATGCGTTCGATGGCGAGAATGTCTTCGAAAACGAGCTTCTGTTCGTCGATCAGGATGAACTCGCGATGGCCTTTAACCATGCCGCCCACGGCATCGGCCAAAGCCTTCGATGGACGGATTTTGCCGCCCTCGATCTGCACGATGAGTTCGGCGTCATCGCCCTTCCGCAAGTGTGCCTTGATGAATTCGCGGAGTCGCTGCCGCTCAGCCGCTCCCTTCAGGAAGATCGGCGCACGCTCCAAGTAAGTCGCATAACGAGGGTCGTCGACGCCGAGACCAGCAGGGTGGTTATGGAGATAGGCGCACGGTGAGAGCGTCGTCTGGCCTTCGTAGGCGACCGTGTTGAAGCCCCTCAGCAACTCGGCATACGACCAGGCCTGATAGCTGGGATGAAGTCCCTCGCGCTCCGGTCCCGGGCCACCGCGCTGCGCCATCACGATGCCGTCCTTGTCGGTCGGCGTCGAAGAGGACCATTGCTTCAGCTCAACGATGATGAGGCGAGACCGATCCTCGTCATCGAGGCCGGAAAGCATCACATCGATGCGCTTCGACGTCTGTGGAATGCCGAACTCGATACCGATGCCCAGCTCGTCAGGGATGCCGGGGTCACGGAGCACCGTAGCCATTTCGGCAAGAGAGGCCTTCCACGAGCGAAACTCGGGATCAGGGGCATAGCGGCCGGTCTTGCGGAGGAACTCCGAAGCGATCCGGTCCTCGATGACGCCGTTGTCTGCGACATCGAGGAAGCCGCGCTTGTTCGAGTGGTAAACGAGCATCCTTTCTTCTCCCTCACGATCCCTACGGTGCCCTCTCGGGCATTCCCCGTCCACCCCGGTCAACCATCCCGCCCCCGCCGCGTTACCCGCCCCATGCGCCCTCTCCTTGCCCTCCTCGCCCCCCTGCTGCTGGCCCTGCCCACCGCGGCACAGACGCCGGCCAAAGTCGATTTGTCGGCCGTGGATGCCCGCATGCAGTCGATCATGGCGCGCTACCGGCTCGACGGCGCGTCGCTGTGGGTGTCGAAGAACGGACGTACGGTCCTCACCCGTCACTACGGCGGCTACGGCCCAACCACGCGCATCCCCATCGCCTCGGCCAGCAAATGGGTGTCGGCCCTCGTGCTCGCGCGGCTGGTGGAGCGCGGCACCCTGCGATGGGATTCGACGGTGGGCGAATGGTGGCCCACCGCACCGGCCGACAAGCGCGCCATCACCCTGGCGCAGCTGTTCTCGCATACCAGCGGCCTGCCCGGCGACGAAAGCGGCTGCCTGGGCAACCCGCTGACGACCCTCCAAGCCTGCGCGGCGCAGATCTTGGCCGGACCGATGATCGCCGCGCCGGGCTCGGCGTTCGCCTACGGCGGCCTGTCGATGCAGGTGGCCGGGGCCATGGCCGAGCGCGCGACAGGGCGGAACTGGGATGCGCTGTTCGATGCCGAGGTGCGGCGTCCGCTCGAGCTTTCCGCCACCGACTACGGCTTCACCAGCACGGCGCCCGGCAATGTGCCGATGACCAACCCCCGCGTGCCCGGGGGCGTTCGCACGACGCTCGAGGACTACCGCCGCCTGATGGCGATGTGGCAGGCGGATGGCGTCATCCGCGACGGCGCCCAGACGGGGCAGCGCTACCTCGCGCCGGCGACGATCCGTGCCATGCAGCGCGATCTTGCTACCGGCACGGCGAAGGTCGATGTGCCGGACGTGCCGCAATCGGTGGACGGTTGGGGTTACGGCTTCGGATTCTGGCTTTTGCCCACGGGGCGCGCGGGCGGGCCGATGCTGGAAAGCAGCCCCGGGGCCTTCGGCTTCCAGGGCTGGGTCGATGGCACCGCCGGCATCGCCGGCGTGTTCATGGTGCAGGACACCAACGCGCGGATGGCGCCAGAGGCCGCGGCACTGCAGTCGGACCTGGTCCGCCTGCTCGATACGCCGCGCTTCACGCAATCAACGTCCCCGGCGGCGGGCGCGCCTCCGCCTCGCCGTCAGCCGCCCGGCGAGCGACCTCGCAGCCACGCGAAGTAAAGCAGCGGGATCACCACCAGCGTCAGCAGGGTGGAGACGGCGATGCCGAAGATCAGGCTGATGGCGAGGCCGTTGAAGATCGGGTCGTCGAGGATGAACAACGCGCCGAGCATCGCCGCCAGCGCGGTGAGCCCGATGGGCTGCGCGCGAACGGCGCAGGCCTCGATGACGGCATCGGCGAGCTCACGGCCGTTCGCGATCTCGTGGTTGATGAAGTCGACCAACAGGATGGAGTTGCGAACAATGATGCCCGCCAGCGCGATCATGCCGATCATGCTGGTGGCGGTGAACTGCGCACCGAGCAGCGCGTGGCCCGGCATCACGCCGATCACGGTGAGCGGGATCGGCGCCATGATCACCAACGGCACGACGTAGCTGCGGAACTGCGCGACGATCAGCAGGTAGATCAGCACGAGGCCCGCGGCGTAGGCGAGGCCCATGTCGCGGAAGGTCTGCCACGTCACCTGCCACTCGCCGTCCCACTTGAGGGTGAAGGCCAGCGGGTCATCGGGCGCGGTGAAGAAGCGCTGCACCACCGGGACGCCGACATCGATCGAATCGACGCGACCCACCAGCGAGAACATGCCGTACAGCGGCGAATCGACCTCACCGGCCTCGTCGGCCATGACATTGACGACCGGCAGCAGGTCCTTCTGCATCAGCATCGGCTCCCACGGCTCGCGACGCACCTCGACGAGTTCGACCAGCGGAATCATCCGCCCGTCCTGCGCACGCACCTTCAGCGCCAGCAGCTCATCGATCCGCGCCTGCTCGCCGGCCGGGAGACGCAGGCGCACCGGGATGGCGTGCTTCGCCACGCCGTCGCGCAGGTAGGTCGCGTCCACACCGCCCACGGCGAGCGCGAGCGTCTGCGCGATCGCCTGCTGGCTGACGCCCAGCCGCGCGGCGCGCACTCGGTCGATCACCACGGTCTCGCGGGAGGCCTTCGCTTCCAGCGTGGTGTCGATGTCGACGAGGCCATCGGTCTCGCGCGCCAGGCCCTCGAGGCCTTCGGCGATGCGGCGCACCGTGGCGGCATCGGGGCCATAGATCTCGGCCACCAGCGGCGCCAATACGGGCGGGCCCGGCGGCACTTCGACGACCTTGAGCGCGGCGCCGTAGCGGGTGGCGATCGCCTGCAGGGCCGGGCGCCAGGCGCGGGCGAGGTCGTGACTCTTGTCGTCGCGGTCGTGCTTGTCGACCAGGTTCACCTGCAGGTCGCCGAGCGCGGCGCCTTCGCGCAGGTAGTACTGGCGCACGAGGCCGTTGAAGTTCACCGGCGCCGAGGTTCCGGCATAGCCCTGCACGTCGAGCACTTCGGGGCGCTCGCGGAGTTCGGCGGCCAGCTCGAGCAGCAGCGCATTGGTGCGCTCCAGCGGCGTGCCTTCCGGCAGGTCGACGACGATCTGCAGCTCCGACTTGTTGTCGAAGGGCAGCATCTTCAGCACGACCCGCTGCACCACGACGAGTCCAACCGACAGCGCCACCGCGGCACCGATGCCGGCGAAGAGCTTGAACCGGCGCGCGCCGCCCTTGGCCGGGTCGAGAAAGGGGCGCATCAGGCGGTCGAACACGCCGTGCAGACGCGCCGCGAGGCCGCCGTGGCCGCGGCCGCCCTGCTCTCCATCGACATGGGCGCCCAAGCGCGCGTAGTGGCGCGACAGGAGCTTGACCGCCAGCCACGGCGTCACCGTCAGGGCGATCAGCAGCGAGAGCAGCATGCCCACCGAGGCGTTGATCGGGATCGGGCGCATGTACGGGCCCATCAGCCCGGTGACGAAGGCCATGGGCAGCAGCGCGGCGATCACGGTGAAGGTTGCGAGGATCGTCGGGCCGCCGATCTCGTCGACCGCCGCTGGCAGCGCGTCGCGCAGCGACTTGCCGCCGAGCGTCATGTGGCGATGGATGTTCTCCACCACGACGATGGCGTCGTCGACGAGGATGCCGATGGAGAAGATCAGCGCGAACAGCGAGACGCGGTTGATGGTGAAACCCATCGCCCAGCTGGCGAACAGCGTCACGGCCAGCGTCAGGATCACCGCCGCGCCGACCACCACCGCTTCACGCCAGCCGAGCGCGACCAGCACCAGCAGCACTACGGCCATGGTCGCGAAGACCAGCTTCTTGATCAGCGTGATTGCCTTCTCGTTGGCGGTGAAGCCGTAGTCGCGCGTCACCGTCGCATGCACGCCCTCCGGGATCAGCGCGCCCTCGAGGGCGACGAGGCGCTCGCGGATCGCGGCGGAGATGTCGGCAGCATTGGCGCCCGGCTTCTTTGCGATCGCCAGCGTGACCGCCGGGGCCCATTCCACGGGCGACGCGTCGCCGCTCGGCGCGCCCGCGCCCGTCGCGTGCCAAACGTAAGCGGTCGGTCGGTCCGCGGCCTCGCGGATCGTCGCGATGTCGGCGAGACGGAGCGGCTGGCCCTCACGAAGGCCGGGCACCAGATCGGCCACGCCATTCGCATCGGCGAGGAAGGTGCCCACCGTCACCGGTACCTGCGTGCCGCCGGCGTCGACGCGC
>JAJTHD010000124.1 GCA_021297925.1 Lysobacteraceae bacterium | reverse complement strand
GGCGAGCAGGCCCTTCGCCGGTTGTTGGCAGAGGGTGGCGCCTCGTCTTGAGGCCTCCGTCGCCGCTGTGGCATGGTGAGCCCATTGAATTTGGAGCCCGACCGGTGATCGATCCGGACGGTTACCGCCCCAATGTCGGCATCATCCTGATGCGCGACGACGGCCGCCTGTTCTGGGCCCGTCGCGTGCATCGAGACGGCTGGCAGTTCCCGCAGGGCGGCATGAACAGCGACGAGACGCCGCTCGAGGCCATGTACCGCGAGCTGCGCGAGGAGACCGGGCTGGCGCCGCAGCACGTCGAGCTGCTGCACTCGACCCCCGGCTGGTTGCGTTATCGCCTTCCGAATCGTTGCGTGCGGCCCGGCGAGAAACCCCGCTGCATCGGCCAGAAGCAGGTCTGGTTCCTGCTGCGCCTGCTCTGCGAGGACAGCGAGGTGCGCTTCGACCTCGCCGACAAGCCGGAGTTCGACCGATTCCGCTGGGTCGACTACTGGTACCCGGTCGAGAACGTGGTCCATTTCAAGCGCGAGGTCTATGCCAAGGCCCTGCGCCACGTGGCGCCGGTCGCGCGCGGCGTGGCGGGCGAGGGCGCCGTGCCCGAGCTGGCCCCGACCCCGTCCGGTCCGTACCGCCCTGAGCGGCGTCGGGCCTGAGCCCGGTCTTTGCCCTGCCCGCGTCTGCCTGAATGGACGGCGCCAGCCCCTTGACCGGAGCGCGGATGCGGGTTGTAATGCGAACAGTTCGCATTGCGATGGGGCTTCCCCGTATGTACGTCTGCGTCTGCAACGGCGTCACCGACCGCGACATCCAGCGCGCAGTGGACGATGGCTGCGATTCGTTCGAGGCGCTGGCCGCCCGCACCGGTTGCGGCAGCACCTGCGGCTGCTGCCGCGAGTACGCCCTCGAAGCCCTCGATCAGGCGCGGGCGCGCCCCCTCGGACTGCCCGTCGCCGCCTGAGGTCGTGCTCTGCGAGTCCCTCGGACGCCGGCCCAGCGCCGGCGTTCGTGTTTTCATGCGGTGTCGATCCGATGCAGCGCGTCGGCGACTCATTCGCGTTTCGCCCTGTCGGCGTCGGCGCCGCTACGCTTCCGCCCTGTCATCCATCGGAGCACAGCCATGAAGGGCGACCCGCAGGTCATCCAGCACCTCAACAAGGTGCTCTACAACGAACTCACCGCGATCAACCAGTACTTCCTGCATGCCCGCATGCTGAAGAACTGGGGCTTCAAGGAACTCGGCGAGCACGAGTACCACGAGTCGATCGACGAGATGAAGCACGCCGACTGGGTCATCGAACGCGTCCTCTTCCTCGACGGCCTGCCCAACCTCCAGAACCTGGGCAAGATCCTGATCGGCGAGACGCCGAAGGAAGTGCTCGAGTGCGACCTCAAGCTCGAGCAGGTCGCGATCCCGGACCTCAAGGCGGGCATCGCCCACGCCGAGTCGGTGGGCGACTACGTCAGCCGCGACCTGTTCGCGAAGATCCTGGCGTCCGAGGAGGAGCACGTCGACTGGCTGGAGACCCAGCTCTCGCTGATCGCCCGGTTGGGCGAAGGCCCGTATCTGCAGAGCACCCTGTCGAAGGACTGATCCGCCCGCCGCGCGGGCGCGAGAAGGCCGGGTTCCGCCCGGCCTTCGTCGTCTTCAGGTGAAGCGTTGGCGCATCAACCTGCTGGCGCGCTGGAACTCCGCTTCGAGCACGGCCACGGCGACCGCGGGGCGCGAGAGGGTCCCCTCACGAGCGCCGACCTCGATGCGCTTCGCGGCGGCGGACACCGTCATCGCCCCGAGGTTCGCGCTGGAGGACTTCAGCGTGTGCGCGGGCGCGATCATCCGCTGCAGGTCGTTGGCGGTGACCGCTTCCTCGAGCTGCCGGATGTACTTGGTCGCGTCGACGAGGAACATCTCGACCAGATTGCGGAACTCCGCACCCATGACCTCGCGCAGCTCGGCCAGCACTTCGTCGTCGAGCACCGGGGCGCGCGGTGCCGCGGCCGCCGGCGCTGCCGGGGTGGTCGGGGTGGTCGGGGTGGACGGCGGGGCGGCCGCAGGGCTCGCCATCGGGGAGGGCGGGGCGGGGCGTGTGGGGATCGGGGTGGGACGTTGCAGCGCCGGGACGACCGGGATCGCGGGGGGCGTGGGCGCGGAAGGGGCCGGTGCCGGGACGGGTGCCGGTGCCGGGACGGGTGCCGGTGCACCGGGGCCATGCGCACGCCGGGCTGCCGCACCGCGCTGCAGCCAGCGCTTGAGCATGTCCTCGAGCTGGCCGCGGTCGACCGGTTTGGAGAGGTAGTCGTCCATGCCGGCGTCGAGGCACTTCTGGCGGTCGCCGGCCATGGCGTTGGCCGTCATGGCGATGATCGGCAGACGCGGCAGGCTTTGGGCCCCTTCGTACTGGCGCCACTCGCGGGTCGCGCTGTAGCCGTCCTTGACTGGCATCTGGCAGTCCATCAACACGATGTCGAGGTTGCCGGCCGCCATGCGTTCGAGCGCGCGCTCACCGTCGCCGGCGGATTCGCAGATCAGGTCCATCTGCCCGATCAGCTTCTGGGCGACCAGCAGGTTGACCGGGTTGTCCTCGACCAGCAGCACGCGGGCGCGGCGGCCGATGGCCGCCTCGGCGAAGGCGCCGACGCTGCTGCCTTGCGGCAGGCGGGAGATCACCTCCTGCGTGGCGGCGTCGGCCCCTGCGAACGCCGCCGGCTCCTCCCCGGTGGCAGGCACCGGGTCCGGGCTGGGGGGAATCAGCAGGCTGCCGAGCGCGTTGCGGAGGTCCGGGGTGGCGGTCTCGCGCCGAAGCACGATGACGTCCGGCATTGCGCTGATCTCGGGTGCGGGCACCTCGGCCCCGGCGAGGAAGACGATCTTCAATCCTCCCAGTTCCGGCGAGCGCGAGAGCGCGCGCTGCAGGACGAGCGCGGCGGAGGCGCCATCGCGGAGGTCGGCCACGAGGGCCTCGATGCCCGTGCTGGCACCGCGCGACGCGGCCGAGCGGAGTATCTGCAAGGCCTCGGGCGGCGACGTGGCGTAGGACAGGCGGACGCCCCAGCCCTGCATGGTGGCCGTGAGCCGCTCGCGCAGGGCGGCCTCGGGGGTCATCAGCAGCAGGCGGGCGCCGGAGAGGTCGACGCGCGCGGCCGGCAGGTCCCCCACGGCCTTCAGCAGGGGGATCTCGAACCAGAAGCGCGACCCCTGGCCCGGCGTGCTGTCCACCCCGATGCGGCCGCCCATCAGCGTGACGATGCGCTTGCAGATCACGAGCCCGAGGCCGGTGCCGCCGTACATGCGGGTGGTCGACGCGTCCGCCTGCGAGAACGCGGTGAAGAGCAGCGAGACCTTCTGCGCGGCGATGCCGATGCCGGTGTCCACGACCTCGAAGCGCAGCGGATGGTGAAGCCGGTCCTCGCCGTTCCTGAGGATGCGCAGCGTGACGCGCCCGCGGTCGGTGAACTTGATGGCGTTGCTCAGCAGGTTGGTGAGGACCTGCCGCAGGCGGGTGGGGTCGCCGCGAACCGGTAGCCGCACCGCCGGTTCGATCTCGAGGTGGAGCAGGATGCCCTTGGTCTCGGCCTGCTTCGACATCAGGCGGACCACGGACTCGGCGACCTCGCGCAGATTGAAGGCCGTGGTTTCGAGGTCGACCTTGTTCGCCTCGAGCTTGGAGTAGTCGAGGATGTCGTCGACGATCCGCAGCATCTGCTTGGCGGATCCGTGCGCGGTCCGCAGCAGTTCGCCCTGCTCCGGTGTCAGGCGCGCCGCCAGCAGCATGTCCAGCACCGGCAGGATGCCGTTGAGCGGCGTCCGGATCTCGTGGCTCATGGTGGCGAGGAACTCGCCCTTGGCCATCATCGCCGCCTCGGTTTGCTTCTTGGCGTCCTTGAGCTCGGACTCGAGGCGCCGGTGCCGCTCCAGTTCCTGCTGGAGCGTGTCGACCATGTGCTGGTTCTCGGTGGTGAGCCGCTGGTGCTCGGCGAGCAGGTCGCGGGCCTCGCGCAGGCCGCCGGGGACCGTGAAGGCCGCGCCCACCGTCAGAAGGAACGCGGTGCTGACGATCGCGATGAGGTCGCTGCCAGGCAGCAGGCCAAGCAGGAGGGCTAGCAGGAGGCCGACCGCGCCGGCAAGCAGCAGCCATCCGGCGAGCAGGCGGTTGGGGATGCGGGGCGGGAGCACGTCAGAGGATCGCCTGGTTGAAATCGAAGTCGAGGCTGTCGTTCGCTTGCTGGACGAGGTTGCCCTGCACGAAGTCGACGCCGCTCATCCACAGCGTGGCCGCCGCCTGCGGGTCCTCGACGCCGTGGCCGATGACCTCGAGGCTGCGGCGGTGCGCCCGGTCGATGATGACCTTCAGCTCGTCGCGGATGACCACCGAGAGCGCGCCGGTGCTGTACTTCGGCGCCAGCTTGACCAGCGAGAGCGGAAGCTGCTCCAGCAGCGAGTCGACCTCGGGGCCGGGTTCGAACTGCGACAGGCAGAACTGCACGCCATCGGCGACCATGGCCGAGCAGAAGTCGCGCAGCGTGCCGGTGTGCACGACCGCGTCGGACAGGCGGAGTTCGATCACGAGCGCACTGCCGGGGATGCCCATCGCGCGCAGTTCGCCGCGCAGCCATTCGGCTTGGCCGCCGTGCGCCAGCGTGTAGGGAGACTGCGTGATGAACAGCGTCATGCCGCCGCCGTTGCGGCGCGCGCCCGCGATCCGGGCGATCGCCTCGCGCAACACCCAGCGGTCGATCTCGACGATGAAACCGGAGCGCTCGGCGGCGGGGATCACCTCCGACGCGGTCATCCGGCGGCCGGTGCTGGTGTCGAGGCGCAGCAGCGTCTGGTAGCGGCTGTCCTCGCCGCCGGCGACCGCGACGATCGGCTGATACAGCAGCGAAAGCCTGCCCTGCGCCATCGCCATGCGCATGTCGTCGATCAGCGCGGCCTGCCGGGCGGCCTCTTTGGCGGCCAGCGGTCGGTACAGGTCGGTCCGGTCGGCGCGCTTGCGGGCGGCATGCGCGACCTTCTCGACGGCGTTGAGCAGGGCGCCGGCATCGGTGAGCTCCAGCGAGAACGGCGCCACGCCGGCCACGGCCGGCATCATCAGCGCCTGGTCGCCGAGATGGAACTTGTGCGCGACCAGCGCTTCCCGGAGCTGAACGCCGAGCATCAGCAGTCCTTCGGGATCGAGGTCCGCGTCGAGCACCACGAAGCCGCCGTCGGCGAACCGGCACAGCATGCGGTCCCCGACCAGCGGCCGCAGCACGTCCAGCGCTTCGACATGCAGCTTCTCGAACTGCGACAGGCCGAGGCGTTCGCGCAGCTTGGCGATGGTCTCGATCTCGAGGAAGACGACCCCGCCGCCGGCGTGCCCGGCCGTGATCAGCTGGTCGATGTGGGCCATCAAGCGGACGCGTTCGACGATGCCAGTGCTGGTGCTGGTGCTGGTCCCGGTGCCGTCGACGGCGGGAGGGGCGGTGCCGGTCGACGCGAGGCCGGGGGACGCACCGGCCGTGGTGCCGACGGGGCCTGCACCGGCCTCGCGTTCACGGCGCTGCTGGACGTCGCGGTAGCGACGCGCCCGGCCCTGGACCGATGCGATCAGGTACTTAGGTCGGATCGGCTTGGAGAGGAAGTCGTCGCCACCGGCGTCGAGGGCGTTGAAGCGCACCTCCTGGTCCTGCTCGCCGGTCAGGAAGACGATCGGCGTGTGGGCGAAGGCGTCGCGTTCGCGGATCAGCGCGGTCAGCTCGATGCCGTTCGCCACGGGCATGTTGAAGTCCATCAGGATCAGGTCCGGATGGAAGGCCTCGAGGGCGTCGAGGACGTCGAGCGCATCCAGCACGATTCGCGTCTGCATGCCGGCGTTGCGGAGGATGCCTTCGGCGAACAGCGCCTGGGCGCGGTCGTCCTCGACGATCAGGATGCGGAACGACGCCTCGGTGGTGTTGAACAGGTCGTGCAGGCGGTTGGCGATGTCGCCGCCGCCGTGCGGTCGCACCAGCACCGCGTCGACGCCGGCGCGGCGCGCGGCGAGCCGCGCCATCACGTCGTCGCTGTCGGTCACCAGCGCCATGCGCACCGGCTGGTTGGCGCGGGCACGCACCGGGGCCATCGCCTCGCCGATCGCGTCGATGGCCGGCGCGTGCATGCGGTCGATCAGCACCACGTCCGCGGGAAGCGCGCCACACAACTCCACCAGCTCGTCGAGGGCGGTCAGCGCATCGACCTCGAACCCGCGGGCGCGCAGTTCGGCGGCGAGGGCTTCGGCCTCCGGGCCCTCGTCGGTGAGCAGGTAGAGCCGCAGGGGCGCCGTCATGGGCAGCGGTCCATTGCCAGGATCGAAGAGGTCCAGTGTAGACGTCGGCTGGGCCGGTGCCTGTGGGCGCAGGGAACCATGTCCGCGTTCGATGACGTCCAGTGCAGGCGGCGGCGCGGCCGGCACCTGGGCGGGCAGAGGCCCGGGGCCGGGCTCCACGGTGCCCGGCTGCGGCTGCGGGGCCGGGGCGAGCAGCGGAATGCGCTGGGCCGGCGCGGCATCGGCCCCCCAGCGGCGCCAGAACCCGATCGGCAAGGCCTCCGCCCGCGGCGGGTTGGGCAGTAGGGTCCACTGGCGGGG
>JAJTHD010000280.1 GCA_021297925.1 Lysobacteraceae bacterium | reverse complement strand
GGAGGGCGCGGTCGATCCCGAGCGCGGCTTCGCCATGCGCTACGAGCTGATCGACAAGAACGAGAAGCACGTCGACGCGATCACCAAGGCCGCCAAGGACGCCACCTCCATCTACCTCGCGACCGACCCGGACCGCGAAGGCGAGGCGATCAGCTGGCACATCGCCGAGATCCTGAAGGAGCGCAAGCTGCTGAAGGACAAGACCCTGCACCGCGTGGTGTTCACCGAAATCACGCCGAAGGCGATCAAGGAAGCGGTCGAGCACCCGCGCAAGGTCAGCGACGAGCTGGTGAACGCGCAGCAGGCGCGCCGCGCGCTCGACTACCTCGTCGGCTTCAACCTCTCGCCGCTGCTCTGGCGCAAGGTGCAACGCGGGCTGTCGGCGGGCCGCGTGCAGTCGCCCGCGCTGCGGATGATCGTCGAGCGCGAGGAGGAGATCGAGGCTTTCAAGGCGCGCGAGTACTGGTCGATCGCCGCGGAAGCCACGCACCCGAAGCAGCCGTTCACCGCCAAGCTGACGAAGCTCGACGGCGGCAAGGTCGAGCAGTTCACCATCACCGACGGCAAGACGGCCGAAGCCGCCCGTGCGCGGATCGCCAAGGACGCGCAAGGGCTGCTGGTCGTCACCGACGTCGAGAGCAAGCAGCGCAAGCGCCGCCCGGCGCCGCCCTTCATCACCTAGACGCTGCAGCAGGAGGCCGCACGCAAGCTCGGCTTCTCGACCAGCCGCACCATGCGCGTCGCGCAGAAGCTCTACGAGGGCGTGGCCCTTGGCGACGAAGGCACGGTCGGCCTGATCACCTACATGCGTACCGACGGCGTCAGCCTGTCGGTGGACGCGGTGGCCGAGATCCGCGACGTGATCGCCCGCGACTTCGGCACCCAGGCCCTGCCCGACAAGCCGGTGCTCTACCAGTCGAAGTCGAAGAACGCGCAGGAAGCCCACGAGGCCGTGCGCCCGACCTCGGCGCTGCGCACGCCGGCCTCGGTGGCACGCTTCCTCGCCGACGACGAGCGCCGCCTGTACGAGCTGGTGTGGAAGCGCACGCTGGCCTCGCAGATGGTGCCGGCCACGCTGAACACCGTCTCCGTCGACCTGGCCGCCGGCAGCCAGCACGGCTTCCGCGTCAGCGGCACGACCGTCGTCGACCCGGGCTTCCTCGCCGTCTACGAGGAAGGCAAGGACGCCAAGGGCGAGGAGGACGACGAGGAGGGTCGCAAGCTGCCCGACATGAAGCCGGGCGACCGCATCCCGCTGGCCGACGTCACCACCACCCAGCACTTCACCGAGCCGCCGCCGCGTTTCTCGGAAGCCTCGCTGGTGAAGGCGCTCGAGGAGCACGGCATCGGCCGCCCCTCGACCTACGCCAGCATCATCCAGACCCTGCTGAACCGCGAATACGTCTACCTCGACGCGCGCCGCTTCCGGCCGACCGACGTGGGCCGCGCGGTGGCCAAATTCCTCTCGGCGCACTTCACGCAGTACGTCGACTACGACTTCACCGCCAAGCTCGAGGACGAGCTCGACGAGGTCTCGCGCGGCGAGGCCGAGTGGGTGCCCTTGCTGGAGAAGTTCTGGAAGCCGTTCTCCAAGACGGTGGAAGAGAAAGGCGAGAGCGTGGAGCGCAGCGAGGCCTCGGGCTCGCGCGTGCTCGGCGTCGACCCCACGAGCGGCAAGCCGGTCTCGGTGCGCCTCGGGCGCTACGGGCCGTTCGCGCAGATCGGCAGCGCCGAGGACGAAGACAAGCCGAAGTTCGCCTCGCTGCGCGGCGGGCAGAGCATGCACACGATCACGCTTGATGAGGCGATCAAGCTCTTCGACCTGCCGCGCACGCTGGGCGTGTCGAACGGCGAGACGGTGACGGTGGCCGTCGGCCGCTTCGGCCCCTTCGCCAAGCGCGGCGCCACCTACGCCTCGCTGGGCAAGGAAGACGACCCGTACACGATCAGCTTCGAGCGCGCGGTGGAACTCATCGACGCCAAGGAGCTGGCGGTCGCCAACCGCATCATCAAGAAGTGGGACGACGCCGGCATCGAAGTGCTCAACGGCCGCTACGGCCCGTACATCACCGACGGCAGCAAGAACGGCAAGATCCCGAAGGATCGCGAGCCGGCCTCGCTGACGCTCGAGGAGTGTCAGGCGATCCTCGAGGCCGCGCCCGAGGCGAAGGCCCGCTTCGGCAAGAAGGCCGCGGCCAAGAAGGCTGAGGTGAAGAAGGCCCCGGTCAGGAAGGCCGCTGCCGCGGCGACCGGCGAGGTGGCGACGCCGGCGAAGAAGGCCGCTGCGAAGAAAGCTCCGGCCAAGAAGGCCGCGGCGAAGAAAACGGCGGCGAGCGCGGTGAAGAAAGCCGCGAAGAAGGCGCCCGCCAAGAAGGCGGCGGCCAAGACGCGCGCCACGGCCTGAGTCCCATGTCCGCCGCGTCCGCCGTGGTCCTCGCCCTGGCGCTGGCGGCGAACGGGGTAACCGGGGCCACGCTGCCCACTCCGGCCCGCGTCCTCCATCGCTGCACGGGGCCGGACGGCGCCGTCGCGGTGCAGGACGCGCCCTGCCCGCCGGGGCATCGGCAGGAGACCCGCGAGGTGGCGACGATGGCGAGGCCGCCCCTGCCTCCGCCGGCGGCCCATGACCCTCCCCCGTCGACGACGGTGGACGTCGCACCGGCGCCGATGGCCCTCGACACGGACGCCGACGCCCCGCGCATCGAGGCCGGGACTGCGGCGCCGCCCCCGCGCTCGGTGCTGCCGCCGCCGCTGTGGCGCTGCACCGACCTCAACAACGCGACCCGGCTCGTCGACCACTGGGACCCGCAGCCGCGCTGCGTGCCGCTCTCGGTGCTGGGCGTCGACCTCTCACGCGCGCCGCCGGCCGCGGCGACGCTGTGCCAGACCGTGACGGATGACTGCGTCGAACTGCGAGGCGAAGCGGCCTGCGCGGCCTGGGAAGAACGGCTCGCCGCGGCCGAGGCGGCGCTGCGCACCGCGTTCAGCGACACGCAGGCGGCGCGGCGGGCGGATTACGAGCGCGCCAAGGCCGTCGTCGAGGACGACTGCGCGCGCTGAGCGACCTAGAACCCGTAATTGAGGAACCCGCCGTCGACGGCCACGCACTGGGCGGTGACGTAGCTCGACGCGGGCAGGCACAGGAAGGCGATCGTCGCCGCGACCTCCTCGGGCTCGCCAACGCGGCCCATCGGCGTGCGCTCCAGCACGGCCTCGAGGTAATCGGCATCGGCCAGCATCGGCGAGGTGCGGCGCGTGCGGATGTACCAGGGCAGCACGGCGTTGACGCGGATCCCCTCGGGCGCCCACTCGGCGGCGAGGTTGCGCGTGAGCTGGTGCACCGCGGCCTTGGTCATGCCGTAAGGCGACCCGGTGCGCACGTGCGTGGCGCCCGACACCGAACCCACGTTCACGATGGCGGCGCTGGCGTGCTGGCGCAGCAGCGGGAAAGCGCCGCGGCAGAGTTCGAAGGCGGAGAACAGGTTGGTCTCGAACAGCGCGCGCCATTCGGCCTCGTCGTAGTCCATCGTCGAGCGGCGCTGGTTGGTGCCGACGTTGTTCACGAGGATCGACAGCCCGATGCCGAGGCCTTCGATCCAGTCGAAGAGGCGCTCGCGGCCCTCGGTCGTGGCGACGTCGCAGGACAGCACGTGCACCTCGCCTTCCGGGTGGTCCTCGCGCCAGTCGGCGACGGCGGCGTCCAGCGTCGAGGCGTCGCGGGCGCAGGCCAGCACCGTCGCGCCGAGCCCGAGCAGTTCGTCGACGGTCGCGCGGCCGATGCCGGCGCTGGCCCCGGTGACGAGGGCGACCTGGCCGTCGAGGCGCCAGCGGGCGGCGAGGGACATCGGTATCTCCTTGCGGACGGGGCGCCGTAGGATAGCCGCTGGCCCACCGGAGTCCCGCCATGCGCGTCCGTCGTCCCGTCGCCCGCCGGTCGTTCGCTGCGAACTCCCTCGCGGCAGCCCTGCTGGCCGCCGTCGCCCTCGCCGGCTGCCAGCCGGAGCCGTCGCCGGCCGATCCGCCCGTACCGGAGGAGCACCCGGCCCCGCAGGCCGCGGCCGGAGAGGCCACGGAACTGCGCGATGCGATCCAGGCGCCGCAGGACAAGGCTCGGGCGGTCGAGGCCACGCTGCAACAGGCCGACGCCGCGCAACGCGCCGCGATCGATGCAGCGGAATCGGGCGATGCGCCGGCCGACGGCGGCTGATGCTGCAATGAAAAACCCCGGCCTCGGCCGGGGTTTTCCGTGTCACGCCGCGCCGCCGCTCAGAGGCCGCAGAAGCAGTGCGCGACCTCCTGAACGGGCTTGCCCTGCAGGTCCTTCAGGAACACGAGGTCGTCGACCACCTGACGGGCGCGGGTCTCGCCCATCAGGGCGAAGGCCGGCACCATCGCCTGCGCCAGCGCCTGCGTGCGGGCGTTGCGGTTCATGTCGGCGAAGGCCTGTTCGAAGGGCGACAGCGGCGCCTGCACGTAGCTGATGCCGGCCTCGGCATCGAGCTTGGCGAGCTCGCGCGCCTTGCCGATCGCGTCGCCGAGCCCGCCCAGTTCGTCCACCAGGCCGCGCTCCTTGGCCTGCGCGCCGCTCCAGACGCGGCCGCGGGCCACCTGGTCGATCGCCGCGACCTCGACCTCGCGGGCCGCGGCCACCTTGCCGATGAACTGCTGGTAGCCATGGTCGATGAAGGTCTGGATCAGTTCGCCGACTTCCGGCACCAGCGGGCGCGTCGGATCGAAGGCGCCGGCCAGCGGGGTGGTGCCCACGCCGTCGGTGCGGACGCCGATCTTCTCGAGGGCGCGCGGGCCGTTCATGAACAGGCCGAAGATGCCGATCGAGCCGGTGATGGTCGACGGGTCGGCGTAGATCGTGTCGGCGTTCATCGAGATCCAGTAACCGCCCGAGGCCGCGACGTTGCCCATCGAGACGACGACCGGCTTGCCGGCCTCCTGCAGCTTCACCACCTCGCGGCGGATCTGCTCGGAGGGATAGACGCCACCGCCGGGCGAGTCGACGCGCAGCACGACGGCCTTGATGGCGTCGTCCTCGCGGGCCTGGCGCAGCAGCGCCGAGGTGCTCACGCCGCCGACGCTGCCCGGCGGCTGCTCGCCGTCGGTGATGGCGCCCTGGGCGACGACGATGCCGACGCCGGGACTGGCCTCGGTCGGCGCGGTGCCGGCACCGGCGTGGGCAAGGAAGCGCTGCAGGCCGACCTGGCGGTAGCCGGTGTCGTCGTCGGCCGCGCCGCGCTCGGCGAGCAGGGTCTCGAGCTCCTCGGCGGTCTTGGTGCCGTCGATCAGCTTCTCCTCGATCGCGAGCGTCGCGAAGTCGCCACCGACCGCCTTCAGGCGCGCCGGGAAGGTGGCGATCAGCTCGGCCAGCTGGCCGTCCTGCAGCTTGCGGGCAGCGGTGGTTTCCGCGAGGTACCGCTGCCAGAGGTCGCCCATCCAGAACAGGTCGGCTTCCTTCGCCTCCGCCGAGCTGCCGTCGAGGATGTAGGGCTCTGCCGCGCTCTTGTACTCGCCCACGCGGAACAGGTGCACGTCGACGCCGAGCTTGTCGGCCAGCAGCTCGCGGTAGTACGGGCGGTAGCGGCCCAGGCCTTCCATCAGGATCAGGCCCTCGGAGTCCATGTAGATCTCGTCGGCGCGGGCGGCGAGGTAGTAGCCGGTCTGGTCGTAGCCCGTGCCCCACGCGACGACCTGCTTGCCGCTGGCGCGGAAGGCGTCGAGGGCGGCGCCGAGCTCGCGCAGCGCGGCGAAGCCCGAGGCGGACAGGCCGTCGGTCTTCAGCACCACGCGGTCGATCTTCGGGTCCTTGGCGGCGGCCTCGAGGGCCCGAAGCAGGTCGCGGAGCTGCAACTCGCCGCCGGCGTCGCCGCCCGTGGCCTTGGCCAGCGCGCGGTCGATCGGCGAAGACGTGAACTGCTCGACGAGGCGGCCGTCGAGCTCGAGGACGAGCGCCGTCTTGGACTCGATCGGCTTGACGGCCGGCCCCTTCGCGATCGCCGCGAGGAACAGCAGCACGATGGTCAGGAACAGCAGGTTGAAGACCAGCTGCCGGGTGAAGGTCAGGCCACGCCAGAGGCCGCCGAGGATGCGGCGGATCGGGCCGGGGCGCGAGTCGGTGGTGTTCATCGGTCTCTCCACGGGGGATGGACCGACCTTAGCGGCTCGTTTGCGTCAGGTCACCGGCCGAAGGTCACGGGAGGACCGCGACAGAAAGCGCCCGGTCAGCAGGACGGCGGCCACGCTGAGGCCGAGGATCAGGCCGGGCCAGTAGCCTGACGGCCCCCAGCCGAGGCCGAAGACGATCGTGCCGCCGGGACCGCCGACACCGCCCAGCACGACGCCGACCGGCAGGCCGACGCCCCAATAACTGAACACCGTGATCCAGGCCGGGATCCGGGTGTCCTTCAGGCCCCGCAGGGCGCCGGCGGAGATCGCCTGCAGGCCGTCGGTGTACTGGAACACCGCGGCGAACAGCATCAGCACGGCGGCCGCGGCGATGACCGCCGGGTCGTCGGTGATCAGGCCGGCGATCCAAGCCCCGGCCAGCGCGAGGACCAGGGCCGAGACCGTCTGGGTGGCGCCGCCGATGATCCAGCCGGCGCGCGCGGCCCAGCGGACGCCTTCCGCGTCGCCGGCCCCTGCGGCCTGCCCGACGCGGACCGTGGTGCCCATGGCAACGCCCAGCGGCACCATGAAGGCCGCGGACGCGGCCAGGATCGCCACCTGGTGCGCGGCGATGGGCAAGGTGCCGAGCGTGGCGATCAGCAGCGCCGTGGCGACGAAGAGGCTGCCCTCCATGAAGATCGCGATCCCCATCGGCACGCCGAGGCGCAGCAGTTGGCCGATCGCCGCGGGATCGGGCGCGTCGAAGCGAGTGAACAGGCCGAGGTCGGCGCAGCGCCGGGAGCGCGCCAGCGTGGCGGCCATCGCTGCGACCTGCGCCCACAGCACGATCGCAGTGGCCAGACCGAGCCCGGCGGCGCCCCATTCGGGCAGCGGCCCCCACCCGTCCATCAGCGCCCAGCCCAAGGGCAGCAGCAGGCCGAGGCCCGCGGTTCCGATCAGCATCGTCGGTACCGTCCAGGCGACACCCTCGGCCACGTAGCGCAGCGCGAGATACAGGGCGAGCGCTGGGGCGCCCCAGCTGATCCCGTGCACGAAACCCGCGACGCCCGGCATCACGTCCGGCGCGATGAAGCGCGCCAGCAGGGACGGCGCGACGCGCATGGCGGCGAACAGGGCGAGGCCCAGGGCCAGCGCCAGCCAGAGCGCCTGCCGGGCAACCGCGCCGATGGCCTCGCGCCGCCCGGCACCGACGAGATGCGCGACCGTGGGCGGCACCGCCATCAGCACCCCGATGCACAGCAGGATCACGACCGACCACGCGGGGGCGCCGACGCCGATCGCGGCGAGGGTCGTGGTGCCATGGCGACCGGCCAGCACGGTATCGACGACGTTCATGCCCATCGACGACAGCTGGCCGACCACGAGGGGCGCGGACAGCAGCACGGTGGCGCGCAGTTCGCGGGGAAGACGCGAGCGCGCCGGGTCATGACGCATGGGAGGGCACCGTCGCGGGAACGGCGCCTATAGTACCGGCGACGCCCCGGGGGAGCCCCACGCGATGCGAGCAGCCGAAGCCCCGCCCGAGTCCGCACCGCCCCAGGAGGCGCGCCCGGCCGCGTGCCAGAACTGCGGCACCCCGCTGTACGGCGAACACTGCTATGCCTGCGGCCAGCCCACGCGGGGCCTCGTCCGTCATGTCTCGTCGATCGTCGGGGACGCCGCGGACACCCTGTTCAACGTGGACGGGCGCCTGCTCCGGACCCTGCCGATGCTGCTGCTCAATCCCGGCGTCCTCAGCCAGAAGTTCTTCGACGGCCATCGCGTGCGCTACGTCTCGCCAGTGCGGCTGTTCGTCGTCCTCTGCGTCGCGACGTTCTTCGCCGCGAAGCTCTCGACGCCGTCGCTCGACGTCGAACTCGGCGACGGGAACGGCGGCGACGGCACGACGTCGGGCATCGGGGTCGGCACGGGCGACCGGCCCGCGGACTTCGCGGCGCTCACCACGCCCGAAGCGGTCGAACAACGACGCCGCGAGGACCTCGCCGACATCGCGCAGGCACGCACGGAGACGGCGGCGATCCCCGGCCTCGGCAGCGTCCTTGACAGCGTCGCGGCGGACGTTGACGCCGCCGCCGACGCGCGGCTCCGCGAACTCGGCCCGCCGGGGCCCGACGCCACGGCCGACCCGCCCGCGGCCTCGCCGGACTACATGCTCCAACTCGGCCCGGACTCGACGACCCTCAACTTCAACGGCCACCCGTGGCATCCGCAGACCAACCCGCTCGTGGTCGATGGCCTCCCCGATACCGCCAACGCCTGGTTGAATGCGCAGATCGGGCACATCCCGCGCAACTGGAAGCGGATCCGAGAGGAGCCCGACCTGCTGAGCAACGCGTTCTACTCCGCGCTGCCGACGGCGCTGTTCGTCCTCGTGCCGGTGTTCGCCGGGCTGCTGAAGCTGGTCTTCCTGCTGCGGCGGCGCCTGTACATGGAACACCTCGTGGTCGCCCTGCACGGCCACGCGTTCGTCTGCGCGATGCTTCTGGTCTCGATGGGGCTGTCGGCGCTCCGCGGCGGATTGGGGGAGGCGCACGCGCTGGCGGCGCCGATCGGATGGATGGAGTGGGCCGCGATGCTGTGGATCCCCTGGGGCCTGTGGCGCCAGCTGCGGCTGATCTACCGGCAGCGCTGGTACTGGGCGCTGATGACCGCCAGCGTGCTCGCGATGGCCGAGATGCTGCTGCTCAGCATCGTCGCGACGGCGGCGCTCCTGGTCTCGCTGGTCTGGCTGTAGGCCTTCACGGGGCGGCGGCCGCGCGCAGCAGGCTCGCCCGCTCGGTCGGATCGGCGGCGAGCACGCGCGCGCGCAGGGCGGCCCGCTCCGCCGTGCCCATCGTCGCGACGCGCTCGGCGAGGGCCGCGCGCTCGGCATCGCCGAGGCCGGCGAGCGCGTCGATCAGCGCCACCTGGCGGTCCGCCGGGACGAAAGCGAGCAGCGGACGCAACTCCGGCAACTGCCCGCCCAGCCGAGGGCCCAACCCCCAGTCCTCGCGGGCCGTCGACGGCAGGGTCGCGAACGCCGCGGACAGCGCATCGCGATCCGCCGGCGAGAGGGCCCGCCAATCGTCGGCCAGGCGCGACAGCGCGGCCTGCTCGCCGGACTCCAGGGCCACCCACTCCGCGTGCCGGGCGCGCAGCGCCGACCGCTCCAGGGCCGGCTGCGCCAGCCAGGCGGCATAGGCCGTGGCCAGCGCGTCGCGGCGGGCGGGCGGCGCCGCGGCCCAGGCCTCGGCCCGCCGACGCAGGGCGGCCTGCTCCTCCGGGCCGAGGGCGTCCCAAGCCGCCTCCACGGACGAGAGGTCGGCCCGAAGCCCAGGGGGCAGGCTCGCGAACGACTGGGCGACCGCCGGCCCGGCCGCCGGCCCGAGGGGCGGCAGCGGGTCGCCCCGCTGCGCGGACCACCAGCTGAGCAGGCCGACGCCGATGCGCCACGGCGCATCCTCCGCCGACAGCAGCAGGTCGAGGTCCGGGTCTGCCACGAGGCGGCTGTCGAGGTCCCCGCCGGGGGCAACCGTCGGCGCCAGATCGAGCGGGCTCACGGCCGGCAAGCCGACCGCCCCGGACGCGGTCGCCGGGGGGGCCGGCGGCCAGAGGAAGGTGGCGGCCAAGGCCGCGAGAAGCACGAGCAGCAGGCCGACCAGCGCCGCGCGCAGCGGCCGGGGTCGGGACCTCCCGGTGGTCCGTCGTGCAAGGCGCGCGGCCAGCCGATCGCGCCAGCCGGGGGGCGCCGCGACGGGCGAAGGCGGGGGCGGCGCGGCATCGAAGCGGACGCCGGTCGCCGCCCGGACCTGCTGCTGGAAGCCGTCCTGCCAGCGCATCAGGACCGCCGGACCGATCCCGGCCTCGTCGAGTTTCTCCTCCGCATCCAGCCAGAGGGCGCGATAGGCCGTCTCCGACAGCCCGAGCACCTTGGCGGCCCCCGCCGGCTCGAGCCCGACCACGAGGCGCAGCAGCAACGCGAGGCGGCGCGTGGGCGCGAGGCCGTACAGGGGATGGTCGGGAAGCCCCTTGCCGGCGCGACCCAGTTCGGGCGCCGCGAGCAGCAGGCCCCAGTAGCGCAGCGGCCATTCGGCGAGTGGCAGGCGGGCCGCGCGTGCCTCGAACTCGCTCCTCACCCGGGCCAGCACCGCAGGGCTGTCGAGGTGCGGCCCGGCGTGCGCGCGCAGCAGCACGTCGGCACGGGGTTCGATGCCGCGCAGGAACGCGGCGAGGGCAGTCGGGGTCGCGGGCACCGGTGCAGTCTAGGCAGGGACCTCCAAGGCGTCACCCCCACCCCCGGAGCCTCGGAACCACCCGAGACCCTTCCTCCACCGCAGGTGTTGACAGCCGTCACAAGGCCGGCTCCGCCGCGTTTTTTCTGGCTTGGGCGGGCCGACAGTTGTACACAACGGCCCTCTGGGCGGATTTGGGAACCGTTCAGGCGGCCGACACCCCCTCGAAAACACGCTTTTCACACGCCAAGTCATTGATCGAAAAGCTTTATTTCTGTTTGACGAAAAAATCGCCAGCGTGACCGGAAACCGCGACGGACGGGGGCTGCGCAGTGCCGTCCCCCACGGGTTCCACAGACTTATCCACAGAAGGTGTGGATAAACCGACGAGCCTCGCAGGATCAGTGACTTGCCTCCACTTCTTCGCTCTGTCGAGAGGTCATCGCGCCAAGTGCGATCTCCGTTCCCGGGAGGGCGCCGATGCCCATCGGTACACTGCGTCCATGCCCTCGACCGTCCTGCAGGTGGCCTTGCCGCGCCCGTTGCCGCAGGCCTTCGACTACCTTCCGCCGGCCGGCGAGGCCGCAGGCGCCGACTGGATCGGCTGCCGCGTCCGCGTGCCGTTCGGTCGGCGCGCCCTGGTGGGGGTGGTCACCGGGGTGGGGCCCGCCGCATCGGGGACGCCCGCCCTGAAGGCCGTCGATGCACGACTCGACGCGCGGCCGCTGCTCGACGGCGAGGCCTGGGACCTGCTCGGCTTCACCGCCCGCTACTACCACGCGCCGTTCGGCGAGGTCTGGGCGACCGCCCTGCCCGGCCCCCTGCGCGAGGGCGACCCGGCGCCCGAGGTCCATCCGCAGCGCTGGCGGCTCACCCCTTCGGGCTTGGCGGCCCTGCCTACGCTCCGCCCGGGCCGGCCGCGCCGTGTCGCCGAACGGCTCCTCATCGAGGGGGCGCTGGAGGCCGCGTCGCTGGACGCCGCCGAAGCCGGGAGCCGCGACGCCCTGCGCCGCCTGGCCGAGCGAGGCCTCGTCGAGGCGACACACGCCCCGCCCCCGCCGCGGGCGGTGCGCGAGCCCCCCGAACTCAACGATGCCCAGCGGGCCGCCGCATCTGCGATCGGGGCCGCCAAGGGCTTCACGCCCCTGCTGCTCGAGGGCGTCACCGGCTCCGGCAAGACCGAGGTCTACCTCGAGGCGATCCGGGGCTGCCTCGCCCGCGGCCGACAGGCGCTCGTGCTGGTGCCGGAGATCGGATTGACCGGCGCGACGCTGGCCCGGCTGCAGGCCGGCCTGCCGGTCGAGGTGCATGCCGCGCACTCCGGGCGCTCCGACGGCGAGCGCGCCCGCGCGTTCGCCGCGATGGCCAGCGGCGCGGGCCGCGTGCTGGTGGGCACGCGCTCGGCCGTGTTCACGCCACTGCCCGAGGCCGGCCTGCTGGTCGTCGACGAGGAACACGACGCCAGCTACAAGCAGCAGGACGGGGTGCGCTACCACGCCCGCGACCTCGCGCTGGTCCGGGGCCGCTCGCTGGGCGTGCCGGTCGTGCTGGGCAGCGCGACCCCCTCGCTGGAATCCCTGAAGGCCGCGATCGGCGGCCGGCTCGGCCGCCTCGTGCTGCCCAAGCGCGCGCGGCCGGGCGCGCAGGCCCCGACGGTCCGCGTCGTCGACGTCCGCAAGCGGCGACTCGAGGGCGGGCTCGCTCCCGAGCTGGTCGCGGCGCTCGCCGACACCGTGGCCCGCGGCGAGCAGGCGCTGGTGTTCCGCAACCGCCGCGGCTATGCGCCCGTACTGCTGTGCCACGACTGCGGCTGGAGCGCACCCTGCCGGCGCTGCGACGCGCACATGACCGTGCATGCGGGCGGCCGCCGCCTGGTGTGCCACCACTGCGGGGCGACGCAGCCCCGCCCCCCGGCCTGCCCGGACTGCGGCAGCCTTGCGCTGCAGCCCCAGGGGCAGGGCACGGAGCGCCTCGAGGAGGCCCTGCAGGCGGCGTTGCCGGAGGTGCCAGTGGTGCGGGTCGACCGCGACACCACGGCGGTCAAGGACGGGCTGGCGCGGCGGCTGGCCACGCTGGGCGACGGGCCCGGGGTCCTCGTGGGCACGCAGATGCTGGCGAAGGGGCACGACCTGCCCGGCCTCACCCTCTCGGCGATCGTGTCGCTGGACGAGGGCCTGTTCTCGGCCGACGTCCGCGCCGGCGAGCGGATGGGGCAGCTGCTGGTGCAGGTGGCCGGCCGGGCCGGCCGGGCCGCGCGCCCCGGCGAGGTCTGGCTGCAGACCCACCATCCGGAACACCCGTGGCTGGCGCTGCTGCTCTCGGGCGGCTACCCGGCGCTGGCCGCCGCCCTGCTGGCCGAGCGCGAGGCCGCCCGGCTGCCGCCCTACGCGCACTGGGCACTGGTGCGCGCCGAAGCCCCGGTCGAGGCCGCGGCGACGGCGTTCCTCGGGGCGGTGGTAGACACGATCGCCGGCGGACCGGGCCTGTCGTGGTCGGGGCCGATGCCGGCCCCGATGGCACGGCGCGCCGGTCGCGCGCGGGTCCAGTTGCTGCTGCAGGCGGAACAACGGCCACCCCTGCAGGCCGCGCTGGCCGCCGCGGTCCCCGGCTGGTACGACCTGCCGGAGGCGCGGCGGGTGCGCTGGTCGCTCGACGTCGACCCGATCGACCTGCTCTAAGCCGGGCGGGTTCGCCGCCTCAGTTCGCCGGCGGCGGCAGACGGCCCTCGCTGAGCGCCTTCAGACGGTCGATGGTCGCCGAGTCCAGCTCGCGGACCTGGCCGTCCGGCAGGGTCAGGGTGGCGCTGCGGAAGGCCTGCGTGGCGGGGTCCAGATCGATCCGCAGCGAACCCCGGCCCTTCTCGCCGGTGATGGCGTAGATCATCACGTGCTCACCCTTGGCCGTGGCTTGGCCCATCGCCCCCCAGTCGAACCCGGCGTCCTGCAGAGGGCCGAAGTTCTCGGACACGGCCGGAACCCCGGCGAGGACGTCCTTGGTGGCCGAGCCCAGCGCCTTGACGCCGAACCAGCCGATCGCGACGAGGGCGCCGCCGGCCAGCAGCAGCAGGATGAGGCAGCCGCCGAGGGCCCAGGGCCAGATCCGGCGCTTCGGCGCGGCGGCGGACGGAGACGGCGGCGGGAAGGGGGTGGACATCGGGGACGGCCTCTTCTAGGGGGTGGAGAGCGGGAATGCTAGCAATCCCGCGCAACGGCCGCGTCGCCGCCGGGTGCATTGCGGAAACGACGACGGCGCCCGGAGGCGCCGTCGTGGAACCGCCGCGCGGCCCGGCCGGGTCAGGCCAGCAGGGCGCCGCGGAGCTTCTTCAGGGCATTGGCCTCGATCTGGCGGACGCGCTCGGCCGACACGCCGTACTCCTCGGCCAGTTCCTGCAGCGTGGCCTTGGACTCGCCGAGGAAGCGACGCTGCAGGATCGCGCGGGCTCGGGCATCGAGGCGCTCGAGGCCCTCGCCCAGCGCGTCGAGCTGCTTCTCGTCGTGGTCGCCGCGCTCGTAGAGCGCCGCGGGGTCGGCGTCGGCCTGCTCGAGGTAGGCGATCGGCGCGGGCGGGCCGTGGTCGTCGTCGTCGCCCGCCGGGGCGTCGAAGCCGATGTCGCGGCCGGCGAGGCGGGATTCCATCTCCAGCACCTCGCGCTCGGAGACGTTGAGGTCCTTGGCGACCGCGGCGACCTCGGCGGCGTTCATCCAGCCCAGCCGGGTCTTGGCGCGGCGCAGGTTGAAGAACAGCTTGCGCTGCGCCTTGGTCGTGGCGACCTTCACGATGCGCCAGTTCTTCAGGATGAACTCGTGGATCTCGGCGCGGATCCAGTGCACCGCGAAGCTGACGAGGCGGACGCCCTGGTCGGGGTCGAAGCGCTTCACGGCCTTCATCAGGCCGATGTTGCCTTCCTGCACGAGGTCGCCGACGCCAAGGCCGTAGCCCTGGTAGCCGCGGGCAACATGGACCACGAAGCGCAGGTGCGAGACGACGAGGGCCTTGGCGGCCTCGAGGTCGCCCTCGTCGCGGAGGCGGCGGGCGAGCGCCTGCTCGTCCTCCACGCTCAGCACGGGGATCTGGTGGACGGCCGCCACGTAGGCCTCGAACGAGCCCAGCGCGCTGGGGATCGGGACGTTGGCGGGGATCAGGGCGGTGGTGGTCATGGGGGACCCTCCAAGAGTCGTGGCCGGCAATCTAGCACTCGCCTCCTACGAGTGCTAAGCGTGCCAAAAGTTCCGCTGCGTTCCGACAGGGGAACGCCGGAGGCACTAGGGGACAGGGAGACCCCAGTCGATCGGCGCCAGCCCCCGCCCCTGCAGCCAGCGGTTGGCCTTGCCGAAATGCCCGCAGCCGAGGAAGCCGCGATGCGCGGACAGCGGCGAGGGATGCGGGGCCTGCAGCACGCAGTGGCGCTGGCGGTCGATGATCGCCCCCTTCTTCTGGGCGTAGCTGCCCCAGAGCAGGAACACGAGGCCCTCGCGTTCGCGGCTCAGGGCCTCGATGGCGGCGTCGGTGAACCCCTCCCAGCCGCGGCCGGCATGGCTGCCGGCCCGGCCGTCCTCGACGCTGAGCACGGCGTTGAGCAGCAGCACGCCTTGGTCGGCCCACGCGCGCAGGCAGCCGTGCGACGGCACCGGCAGGCCGAGGTCGCGCTGGATCTCCTTGAAGATGTTCTGCAGCGAGGGCGGCACGGGCACGCCGGGCGGCACCGAGAAGCACAGGCCGTGGGCCTGCCCGGGGCCGTGGTAGGGGTCTTGGCCGAGGATCGCCACCTTGACCCGGTCGAAGGGGGTGGCGGCGAAGGCCGCGAACATCTCGCGTCCCGGCGGGTAGATCCGCTTGCCCGCCGCCTTCTCGGCACGCAGGAAGGCCGAGAGGGCCCGCATGTCCTCGCGCTGCATCCAGCCGCCCAAGCGGCGCTGCCACGAGGGCTCGAGGCCCCCGCCCGCCGGCTCAGCCGCCATGCCGCTCGCGGAGCATCCGGCCGACACGCAGCTGGAACAGCAACTTGGTCACCAGCAGCCGCTCCTCGATGGGCTTGAGCACGAGGTCGTTGGCGCCGGCGCGCAGCAGCTCGGTCTGGTTCGCCGGATTGGCGTCGCCGGTCATGACCAGCACCGGCAGCTGGCCTTTCGGATAGCCGAAGTCGTTGCGGATGGCATGGACGAGTTCCTTGCCGGTCAGTTCGCCCTTCAGGTAGACGTCGGTCAGCACGACGTCGACGCCGGGCACGCGGCCCTGCACCAGCGAGGACTCGAGGAAGGCGATGGCGTCCTCGACGCCGCTGCAGTGCATGACCTTGAGGCCGTGCTTCTCCAGCATGCGGCGCGTGGCGACCGCCACGACCTTGCTGTCCTCGACGTACAGCACCTCGCCGCCGGGCGCGCCCTCGGGCGCGACGTAGCCCTTGATGAAGGCGGCCAGCGCGGTGAAGCCGAGCGACTTGTCGAAGTAGTCGGTGACGTCGTCGGTGATCGAACGCGTCTCGAGGCGGTCCTGCACGTCGCCGGAGACGACGATGATCGGGATGTAGGCCTGCGGGGTGTGCTCGCGCAGGTAGCGTGCCAGCTCGAGGCCGTCCATGTCGGGCAGGCGCAGCGCGGTGGTGACCAGGTGGATCGCGCCCTGCTGCAGCGCCAACTGGGCCTCGGCGCCGGTCTCGCAAAGCATGAGCTCGGCCTGCGGCAGTTGCTGGCGCAGCACGCCCTCGATCATCTTGCGGACGACCTTCGAGCCGTCGACCACGAGGATCCGCGGCGTGGTGCTCTCGAAGGTGCGGAACGCGGGGGTGTTCATCGGTCGGCCGGGCGAGGGGAACGCAGATAATGGCCCGCGGCCACCCGCGCGCCAAGCCAGCCGAGCGAAGCGCCGGCCGCGACGGTGGCGACCGAGCCGGCGATGCCGGCCCCCCGAAGCGCGATCGCCGCGCCGTAGCTGGCGGCAAGGGCGTCGAGCGGGTCGGCCAGCAGCAGTCCCGCGACGGCGGCGGCGGCCAGCGCCGCGAGGCCCGCCAGGGCCCCGTGCACCGCGCCCAGCCACAGCAGCGGCCGGCGGATGTCGGCGGCATCGGCGCCCAACAGCTGCAGCAGCGCGATCTCGTCGTGCCGGGAGGCCAGGTCGAGGCGCACCGTGTTACCGACCACGAGCAGGGCGCCGGCCGCCAGCAGCGTGGCGACGACGAGCAGCACCCGCTTCGCCAGCGCCAGCCAGGCGTCGAGCCGGGCCCGCCAGGCGGCATCGAACTGGACCGCCTCGACCCCCGCCTCGGCGGCAAGGACCTGCGCCAGCGACGCCGGCTCGCCGCGGGGTGACACCACCAGCACCCAAGGCAGGGGGTTGCCGTCGAGCAGGTCGAGGCTGGCGGCGAGGTCGCTCATGCGCCGGAACTCGTCCAGCCCGTCCTGCGGGCTTCGCAGGGCGACAGCAGCGACGTCGTCCCGGGCCCGGAGGCGCACGGCGAGCGCCTCGGCGGCGGCGGCATCGCGGTCGGCGGCCAGGAACAGGCTGATCTCGCGCGAGGCCTCCAGCGTGCCGGCCAGCCGGGTGGCATTGGCCAAGGCGAGGCCGAGCAGCAGCGGCAGCAGCAGGGCAAGCGCAAGCACCGCCGTGGTGGCCCCGTTGGCGAACGGCGAGGCGCGCCAGCGCCCCCAGGCCAGCGCGGCGGCGCGGCGGTGGCCGCGCCCCCAGGCCGCGCCACCCGGGCCCTCGTACATGGCGCGGCGGGCGGCCGCGGGGCGGCTGCGGGCCCCGCTCATGCGGCGAGGTCCTCGGCGGCGATGTCATCGACGAGGCGGCCGCGGTCGAGCACGAGCGTGCGGCGGCGGGTGCGCTTGATCAGCGCGAGGTCGTGGCTGGCGATGAGCACGGTGGTGCCCTCGTCCGGCAGCGACAGGAACAGGCCCATCACATCCGCGGCGAGCTGCGGGTCGAGGTTGCCGGTCGGCTCGTCGGCCACCAGCAGCACCGGGCGCCCGACCACCGCCCGGGCGATGCCCACGCGCTGCTGCTCGCCCGTCGAGAGCTGGGGCGGACGGGCGTCGAGCCGGTCACCCAGCCCGACGCGATCGAGCACGGCGCGGACGCGCGTCGCGATCTCGGCTTCCGCGGCGCCGGCGATGCGCAGCGGCAGGGCGACGTTGTCGGCGATGCTCCACTGCGGCAACAGGCGATGGTCCTGGAAGACCACGCCGAGGCGGCGGCGGTAGCGCGCCACGTCGCGGCCGCGGATCGCCGCGAGGTTGCGGTCCTCCAGCAGCACGGCGCCGCGGTCCGGGCGCTCGGCGAGCTGCAGCAGCTTGAGCAGGGTGCTCTTGCCCGCCCCGGAATGGCCGGTGAGGAACACGACCTCGCCGGCCTCGACGTCGAAGCGCACGTCCTCCAGGGCGGACGCGCCGCCCGGGTAGGCCTTGCAGACGCCGTCGAGGCGCAGCAGGGGCATGGTCAGCCGCCGAACCAGCCCTTCACGCGGGCGGCCATGCGGGCGAAGAAGCTTTCCTTCGACACGCCGACCGGGCCGGCGGGCGCGGCCGGGGCGCCCGGAGCGCCGGCGGCCGGGACCTCGCCGCGCTCGCCGCGCGGCTTGCGGCGGCG